>CAZZVH010000264.1:0-5616 GCA_964657365.1 uncultured Burkholderiaceae bacterium | reverse complement strand
GGCGCACAGCGGCCACGCCGAGCCGGCCGGCCTCGAGCCCGGCCGCTGGTACTGGTACCGGTTCGGCGCCCTCGGCCAGCAGAGCGCCGCGGGCCGCACCCGCACCGCCCCCGCGGCCGATGCGCCCGCGACGTTCCGCTTCGTCATCACCAGCTGCCAGCGCTGGGACGTCGGCTTCTATGCGGCATGGCGCCACATCGTCGCCGAACAGCCCGACGTCGTCTTCTTCCTCGGCGACTACATCTACGAATACGCGTCGAAGCGCGGCGCGGTCCGCCAGGTCGAGGGCGGCGTCGTCAGGACTCTTGACGAATACCGCGCCCGCTACGCGACGCACAAGAGCGATCCGCTGCTGCAGGCGGCGCACGCCGCTGCGCCGTGGCTCCTTGTGTGGGACGACCACGAGGTCTCGAACGACTACGCGAACATGCAGAGCCAGGACCTCGAGGCCGATTTCCCGGCCCGCCGGGCTGCCGCCTACCGGGCCTACTGGGAGCACATGCCGTTTCCGAAGTCGGCCCGGCCGGTCGGCCCCGACATGCGCATCGTCGGCCGCCTCGACTGGGGCAAGCTGGCCCGCATCCACCTCGTCGACGACCGCCAGTACCGCGACATCCAGGCCTGCCCGAAGCCGGGCCGCGGAGGCTCGAACACGGTGCCACTGGCCGACTGCGCCGCGCTGCTCGATCCGAAGCGCACGCTGCTCGGCTTCGAGCAGGAACGCTGGCTGGCCGACGGCTGGGACCTGTCGCGGCCCTGGAACCTGCTGGCGCAGCAGTCGCTGATGGCGCGCTGGTCCTGGAAGGATCCGGCCGAGGGTGGCGGCACCTACTGGACCGATGCCTGGGACGGCTACCCGCTGGCGCGCAACCGCCTGCTCGGCGCCGCGGCGGAGAAGAAGGTGCCCGGCCTGGTCGTCCTGGGCGGCGACGTGCACAGCAACTACGTCGCCGACCTGAGGCCGGATTACGACGACCCGAAATCGCCGATCGTCGCCAGCGAGTTCTGCGGCACCTCCATCACCAGCACCTCGATCGCGCAGTCGCGTGTCGACGCGGCGCGGCCGTTCAACCCGCACGTGCACTTCGCGCGTTCCGACCAGCGCGGCTACATGCGCTTCGATCTCGATGCGAAGGGCTTGCGCGTCGCGCTCCGCTCGGTCGATCGCGCGACCGACCCGGACAGCGGCATCACGACCGTCGCACGCTTCGCGGTCGATCCGTCGCGGCCGGGGCCGGTCGAGGCCTGAGGGCGGCGCGATGCCGCTCGTCAGCGGTGCCCGCCGCTGCTACGATCCTCCAAGATCGACGACTTCGGATGGGAGGATGGGATGGACGACGTTCCCTTGGCCAATCGTTTCGCGCCGCCTGTGGCGCATGTCGACGACATCCCGTTCGACGGCCAGGGCGCGCTCGCCGGCCGCGGCACGCGGCTGGTCGCCGTGATCATCGACGGGCTGCTCGCCGGCCTCGTCTTCTGGGGCGTCGCGCTGATGACCCCGTTCAACATCTTCCGCCCCAACCTCGCGCTCGGCCTGCCGGTGTTGCTCGCCGAGACCCTGGTCGCCGGGTTCCTGATCTACCTGCTGCTGAACGGCTATCTGCTGCAGACGCGGGGTCAGACGATCGGCAAGATGTTGATGAAGGTGCGCATCGTCCGCAGCGACGGCTCGCGCGCCTCGCTGCTCCGGCTCGCCGGCCTGCGCTACTGCGTCAACAACGTGGTCGTCCTGATTCCGGTGGCCGGATCGATCTACGGCCTGCTCGACGCGCTGCTCATCTTCCGGGCATCGCACAAGTGTCTGCACGACAACATCGCCGACACGATCGTCGTCAAGGCCTGATCCGCTTCCAGCGTCGACGCCGCCACCGCCTGCAGCGCCGTCGATGCTGACGCCGGACCGCGAGGACGCGCTCCTCGAAACGCGCTGTCGCGTCGAGACGCCGGAGGGCATCGAGCTCGCGCTCTCGCCGGCCGGCATCGTCTCCCGCAGCTACGCGTTCGCGATCGACTTCGGCATCCGCATCGTCGCCTTCCTGATCATGGCTGCCCTGCTGTCGAGCCTCGGCGGCCTGGGCATCGGCCTGACGCTGGCCGCCTTCTTCGCGATCGAGTGGCTCTATCCGGTCGCCTTCGAACTGTCGGGATGGGGCGCGACGCCGGGCAAGCGCGCGCTCGGCCTGCGCGTCGTGATGGACAGCGGCCTGCCGGTCACGGCCGCCGCGTCGCTCACGCGCAACCTGCTGCGCGCCGCCGACTTCATGCCGCTCGCCTACGCCGCCGGCATGCTGACGATGCTGTTCCGGCACGACTTCAAGCGCCTGGGCGACATCGCCGCGGGCACGCTCGTCGTCCACGCCGCGCCGCCGCCGGTCGCCCATGCGCTCGTCGACGCGTCGCCCCGGCCGCCGGCCGGGCAGCTCTCGGTGCGGGCTCGATCGGCCGTGATCGCCTGGGCCGAGCGCGTGCCCCGGCTCACCGAGGAACGGGCCGACGAGCTCGCCTCAATCGCCGCGCCGCGTGTCGTCCCGCGTGCGCGGCCCGAGCAGCGGGTCGGCGCGCTGGTCGGCGTCGCCCACTGGCTGATGGGCGAACGATGATGCCGGGCGAACCATGACGCCGCGGCAGTTCGAGACGATGCACGGCGCCACCTGGAGCGATCTGGAGCGCGCCTGCGCCGTCAGCGACAAGGCGCCGACCTGGAACGCCGCCGCGCCATCGGACCGGGAGGTGCCCATGGATCGCGCCCGCTTCGCCGAGCTCTACCGTGCCGCCTGCGAGCAGCTCGCGCTGGCCCGCTCGCGCGGCTATCCGGTCGCCATGATCGAGCGCCTCGAGTCGGTGACGACGCAGGGCCACCAGCGTATCTACCGCCGCTCCGATTCCGGCCTCGCCCGGCTGCTCAGGTTCTTCCTCGTCGATTTTCCGGCCAGTGTCCGGGCCCACCGGCGCCACGTGCTGCTGGCGCTCGTCGTCTTCGCCGGGCCGCTGTTCGCGGTCGGCGTCGAGAGCTACCGCGACCCCGGATTCATCCTGTCGATCCACAGCGCGCAGGCGGTCGACGAGTACGACCGCATGTACCGCGACGACGACGGCCCCGTCGGCCGCGCCGGCGCCGGCTCCGACTGGGCGATGTTCGGCCACTACATCCGCAACAACGTCGGCATCGCCTTCCAGTGCTTCGCGAGCGGCCTCTTCTTCGGCGTCGGCAGCCTCTTCTTCCTCGTCGTCAACGGCGTCCTGGCGGGCAGCGTCGCGGGCTACCTCACGTGGCACGGCGACGGCGAGAACTTCTATTCGTTCGTCGTCACGCACGGCGCCTTCGAGCTCACGGCCATCGTGCTGGCCGGCGCCGCCGGCCTGGTGCTCGGCGAATCGCTTCTCTTCCCCGGGCGCCACACCCGCCCCGCTGCGCTCCGGCTGGCCGCCGGGCGCGCCATCGTCATGGTCTACGGCGTCACGGCAATGCTGCTGGTGGCCGCCGCCATCGAGGCGTTCTGGTCGTCGGCCCGCTGGATCGCGCCTCCCGTCAAGTACGGTGTCGGCGGCGCCTGCTGGCTCGTCGTCGTCGCCTACTTCGTCCTCCAGGGACGGCCGCGCCGCCCGTGAAGGTCGAAGCCATCGGCGTCAGCCTGTCGAGGCGATCGATGTACGAGGCGATGGACCTCGGCGCGCGCCTCGTCGTCGCGAACGGGCGCTCGGTCTGGCGCAGCTTCGTTCCCGTCTATCTCGTGGTCGTGCTGGCGGCGTTCGGCCTGCTCGAGCTCGGCCTGGGCTGGGCCTGCCTGCTGGTGTTCTGCGCCAAGCCCTGGCTCGACCGAACGCTGCTCTTCGTGCTGGCCCGCGCCGCCTTCCGCGAGCCGACGCGTCTCGCCGACGTGCTGCTCGCGGCGCGCGATGTCTGGTGGCGCGACCTCTGGGTGACGCTGACGCTGCGCCGGCTCTCGCCCTGGCGCTCCTACGTGCAACCGGTGCAGCAGCTCGAAGGCCAGCACGGCGCGCCGAAACGGCGTCGCGTGCGGCAGATCCTGCAGAACCACCACGGCGCCGCCCTGGCGATGCAGAGTGCCTTCTCGACCATCGAGTTCGCGTTCATCGTCGCCGCCCTGGCATTGCCGATGTGGTTCATGCCGATCGACGACAGGAACGAATGGTTCGGCCTGTTCTACAGCGGCGACAAGCTCTGGATCTCGGGCGTCCAGCTCGCCTGCTATGCCGCGACGGTCGGCCTGCTCGAGCCGTTCTTCGTCGGCGCCGGCTTCGCGATGTACCTGAACCGGCGCGTCGAGCTCGAAGCCTGGGACATCGAGCAGGAGTTCCGCGTTGTCTTCGCGGCCTGATCGCATCGCACCGCGTGGGTTGGCGCCGGTTTGGCGGACGGCCGTGATCGCATGCTGTCTCGCTGCGACGGCGTTGCCGGACGGCGCCCGATCCGCGTCGGCCGCCGGCGCGCGGACAGCGCTGCCGATGAGTGCGGTCGAGGCCGCGGCATCGGCGGTGCGCGCCGACCCGGATCTCGGCGGCACGCACACCATCCGCACCTGGCACTTCAAGAGCAGCGACGAGGCGCCCAAGCCGGTGGCGGCCGACCCGTGGGTGATGGAATTCGCACGCTGGCTGGCCGAGAGCGGCCGCGTCCTCGTCTGGCTGGCCGGCGCGGCCGCGCTCGCCGTGGTCGTCGTCATCGCCCGGCGCTGGATCGCCGTCCGCGGCGACCTCGCGCTCCGTACGGCGGCCCGGTTGCCCAGCCACGTGCGCGAGCTCGACATCCGGCCGGAGAGCCTGCCCGACGACCTCGGCAGCGCCGTCCGGGCCGCCTGGCTGGCCGGGCGGCACCGGGCCGCCCTCTCCCTGCTCTATCGCGGCACGCTCTCGCGGCTGGTCCATTCGCTCTCGGTGCCGATCGGCGATGCGAGCACCGAAGGCGACTGCGTCCGGCTCGCGCGAGACGCGCTTCCGGGCGATCGCAGCGAGTTCGTGCGCCGGATCGTGGTCGCCTGGCAGCTCGCGGTCTACGGCAACCGGCCGGTCGAGACCGGGACCGTGCTCGCCATCTGCGACGACTTCGACCGCATGCTGCCCCTGCACGCAGCGACGCCGGCCGGGGCGGCAGCGTGACGATCACGCGCCGTCGCCTGATCCAGGCCGGCGTGCTCGCGGCCCTGGTCGCCGGCGCCGTCTGGCTGGTGCGCAACACCGAATGGGTCGACCTCGAGATCGAGACCTTTCCGAGGAACGAGGCCGCACGCGATCGGTACTACGCCGCCAAGTCGCTGGTGCGCAAGCTGGGAGGCGTCGTCGTCGCCAGGGACAATCTCGACAGCCTGCCGCCGGCCACGGCGACGCTGATGCTCAGCTCCGCCCACTGGAACATGTTCCCGGACCGGGACGCGGCCCTGCGGCATTGGGTCGAGGGCGGCGGCCGGCTCGTGCTCGTCGACATGCCGCTCCTGCGCGAACGATCGGTCCCCGGCTGGACGACCCTGCGTGCCGCGCGCACGACGGCCGAAGCGGCCTCGGCGGCTTCCGCAGCCTCCGCGGCACGCGCATCCGCCGGCGCGGCGCCCCGGTTCCCGCTCGTCCGCCCGCCGCCGTCCTGCACCTTGCTGAACGAGC
>CAZZVH010000263.1:0-5623 GCA_964657365.1 uncultured Burkholderiaceae bacterium | reverse complement strand
CGCCGCTCACCTTCAGCATGTCGTCGCTGCGGCCGGCATAGGTGTAGTAGCCGTCAGCGTCGCAGGAGTACTTGTCGCCGCTGCGCGTCCAGCCGCCCTGGAAGGTGCTCTGCGAGCGCTCGCGGTCGGCCCAGTACATCAAGGCCGCGCTCGGCCCCTTGATGAAGAGATCGCCGACCTCGCCACGCGGCACCGGCCGGCCATCGTCGCCGCGCAGTTCGACCTCGTAGCCTTCGACCGGCCTGCCTGTGGTGCCGTAGCGCACGTCGCCGGGACGGTTCGAGATGAAGATGTGCAGCATCTCGGTCGAGCCGATGCCGTCGATGATGGCGGCGCCGAAGTGCGTCTCGAAGCGCTGGCCGATCTCGCCCGGCAGCGCCTCGCCGGCCGAGGAGCACATGCGCAGGCTCACCGCATCGCGCGGCGGCAGCCGAGGTGAGGCGAGCATGCCGGCGAAGCCCGTGGGCGCACCGAAGAAGACGGTCGGGCGCGCGGCCGCATCGGCAGCCGTCCAGCGCTTGAAGACGGCGTCGGGCGTCGGCCGTTCGGCCATCAGGACGACGCTGGCGCCGACCGACAACGGGAACGTCAGCCCGTTGCCGAGGCCATAGGCGAAATAGAGCTTGGCCGCGGAGAAGCAGACGTCGCGCTCGGTCAGGCCTAGCACCGGGCGGGCGTAGAGCTCGGCCGTCCACCACAGGTTTCCGTGCGTGTGCACGGTGCCTTTCGGCCTGCCGGTCGAGCCCGACGAGTAGAGCCAGAAGGCGGGGTCGTCCCGGTGCGTCGGCGCGGGCGCGGCGGCCGGCGCATGGCGATCGATCAAGGCGTCGAACTCCACGGCGCCGTTCGGCAGCGCCGACTGCGGCTGCACGACGACCATGTGCTTGACATCGGTCGGCGCCTTGGCGAGGGCAGCCGTCAGCGCGGGCAGCAGCGACGCCGAGACCAGCACCGCCTGGGCCCGGCTGTGCGCGAGCATGAAGGCGTAGTCGTCGGCGGTGAGCAGCGTGTTGACGGCGACCGGCACGATGCCGGCGTACAGGCAGCCGAGGAACGACACCGGCCACTCGTTGCTGTCGAGCATCAGCAGCAGGACGCGTTCCTCGCGGCGGATGCCGAGCGCGTGCAGGCTGGCGGCCAGACGCCGCGCCTTCGATGCGAGCTCGCCGTAGCTGAGACGGCCGCGATCGTCGACGAAGGCGAGCTTGCCGCCCCGGCCGGCATTGCTCTCGAACAGGTGCGCCGCGAAGTTGAAGAGCACGGGCGGATTCATCGTCGTCTCCTCGTCTTGTTGTCGCTCGGCGGCGCCGCCGGCGAAGGGCTCGCCGGAAGGGCGCGACGATAAGTCGCGTGGCGGAGCGGTGTCAAGCAATATAATGCATGATGCCTGCCGCAGCGCGACGCTCCGATGCCACGCCCGTCAAGGCCGCGATGGCCGGCACGAAGGAGCCGTTCCTCGTCGCCCTCGGCGAGCGCGTGCGCCTGCTGCGTGCCCGCCGCGGCCTGACGCGCAAGGGCGTGGCGCTGGCCTCGGGCGTCTCGGAACGGCACCTCGCCAATCTCGAGTACGGCATCGGCAATGCGTCGATCCTGGTGCTGCAGCAGGTCGCCACCGCGCTCGACTGCGCTCTCGCCGAACTGGTGGGCGACGTGACCACCGGCACGCCCGACTGGCTGATGCTGCGCGAGCTGCTGCAGGGCCGCAGCGACGCCGACGTGCGCCGCGCCCGGGTCGCGCTCGCCAGCCTGTTCGGCAGCGGCCATGCCGATCCGGCACGCGCCCGGCGGATCGCGTTGATCGGCCTGCGCGGTGCGGGCAAATCGACGCTCGGGCCGATGCTGGCAGAGGCGCTCGAGTTGCCGTTCGTCGAGCTCGGCCGCGAGATCGAGCGGATCGCCGGCTGCAGCATCCGGGAGATCCACGATCTCTACGGCACTGCCGCCTACCGCCGCTACGAACGGCGCGCGCTCGACGACACGATCAAGGCGCACAAGGCCGCGGTCATCGCCACGCCGGGCGGCATCGTCGCCGAGCCGGCGACGTTCAACGAGCTGCTCGAGCACTGCACCACCATCTGGCTGCAGGCTTCGCCGGAAGAGCACATGGGCCGCGTCGCGGCGCAGGGCGACACGCGGCCGATGGCGGCGAGCCGCGAAGCGATGGACGACCTGCGCCGCATCCTCGCCGGCCGGGCC
Organism: uncultured Burkholderiaceae bacterium; assembly: GCA_964657365.1. GTDB lineage: Bacteria > Pseudomonadota > Gammaproteobacteria > Burkholderiales > Burkholderiaceae_C > Schlegelella_A. The sequence continues at coordinate 3,427 of CAZZVH010000263.1, read as the reverse complement.
GCGTTCTATTCCAAGGCCGACGCCACGCTCGACACGGCCGGCCGCACCGTGGCGCAGAGCTTCAAGGCGCTGGCCCGGCTGGCGGCCGAGCTGCCCGGCATGCAAAGGGCTGCATCCGCCGTTTGACCCTGGCGCCAGACATGCACTATGATGCATGAAGCGGTCTCCGGATCGCAGCGAGAGCAGCCGTCCCGCAACCGCCGCGCCACAGGAGATTCGCCATGTCCAACCCGCCCCGTGTCGACTACCGCACCGATCCGTCGAAGTACCGGCACTGGAAGCTCGCCGCCGAAGGCTCGCTGGCCCGGCTGACGCTCGACATCGCCGAAGACGCCGGCATCCGCCCCGGCTACAAGCTGAAGCTCAACAGTTACGACCTCGGTGTCGACGTCGAGCTCGCCGATGCGCTCAATCGCATCCGCTTCGAGCATCCGCAGGTGCGCTCGGTGATCGTCACCAGCGCCAAGGACCGCGTCTTCTGCTCCGGCGCCAACATCTTCATGCTCGGTGTCTCAAGCCATGCGTGGAAGGTGAACTTCTGCAAGTTCACCAACGAGACCCGCAACGGCATCGAGGACAGCTCGGCGCACTCCGGCATCAAGTTCGTCGCCGCCGTGAACGGTGCGTGCGCCGGCGGTGGCTACGAGCTGGCGCTGGCCTGCGACGAGATCGTCCTGGTCGACGATCGCTCCTCGTCGGTGTCGCTTCCGGAAGTGCCGTTGCTCGGCGTGCTGCCCGGCACCGGCGGCCTGACCCGCGTGACCGACAAGCGCAAGGTGCGCCACGATCTGGCCGACATCTTCTGCACCAGCGTCGAAGGCGTGCGCGGCCAGCGCGCGGTCGAGTGGCGGCTGGTCGATGCGGTGGCCAAGCCCGCGCAGTTCGCCGCCGCCGTGCACGAGCGCGCGGCACGGCTCGCGGCGTCCAGCCGTCGGCCCGCCGATGCCGAGGGCGTCGCGCTGAACGAGTTGACGCGCACCGAGACCGATTCGTCGATCGACTACGAGCATGTCGCGGTCGCGCTCGATCGGGACAGGCGCACCGCGACGATCACCGTCAAGGCGCCCACCGGTGGCCAGCCGACCGACACCGCCGCCATCGCCGCCGCCGGCGCGTCGTGGTGGCCGCTGGCCATGGCCCGCCAGCTCGACGACGCCATCCTCACGCTGCGCACCAACGAGCTCGAGCTCGGCACCTGGATCCTGAAGACCGAGGGCGACCCCGCCGCCGTGCTCGCGGCCGACGCGACGATGCTCGCGCGCCAGGACCACTGGCTGGTCGTCGAGACCATCGGGTTCCTGCGCCGCACCGTCGCGCGGCTCGACGTCTCGTCGCGCACGCTGTTCGCGCTGGTCGAGCCCGGCTCCTGCTTCGTCGGCCTCCTCGCCGAGCTGGCCTTCGCGGCCGACCGCTGCTACATGCTGGCGTTGCCGGACGACACCGCACGAGCACCGAAGCTGCAGCTCGACGACTTCAACTTCGGCCCGATGCCGATGGTCAACGACCAGTCGCGGCTGCAGCGCCGCTTCCACGAGGAGGCCGCGCCGCTCGCCGCCGCCCGCGCCAGCATCGGCACGGCGCTCGACGCCGATGCGGCGATGGCGCTCGGCCTCGTCACGGCCGCGCCCGACGACATCGACTGGGACGACGAGATCCGCATCGCCCTCGAGGAACGCTCGGCGATGAGCCCCGATGCGCTCACCGGCATGGAAGCCAACCTGCGCTTCGCCGGCCACGAGAACATGGCCACGCGCATCTTCGGCCGCCTCACGGCCTGGCAGAACTGGATCTTCCAGCGACCCAACGCCGTCGGCGAGAAGGGCGCGCTCAAGGTCTACGGCACCGGCGAGAAGGCCGGCTTCGATTTCACGCGCGTCTGATCAGCAGAGAACCCCCATGTCCATCGACTACAGCCAGAAGATCCCCAACAACGTCAACCTCGCCGACGACCGCACGCTGCAGCGCGCGCTCGAGCAGTGGCAGCCGAACTTCGTGAACTGGTGGGATGACGTCGGCCCGACCGGGTCGACCGATTCGGAGGTCTACCTGCGCACCGCCACCAGCGTCGATCCGCAGGGCTGGGCCCACTTCGACTACGTGAAGATGCGCGACTATCGCTGGGGCATCTTCCTGCAGCCCGGCGATGCCGAGCGGCAGATCCAGTTCGGCGACCACAAGGGCGAGAAGGCCTGGCAGGACATTCCCGGCGAGCACCGCGCCAACCTGCGCCGCATCATCGTCACGCAGGGCGACACCGAGCCGGCCTCGGTCGAGCAGCAGCGCCATCTCGGCCTGACCGCGCCGAGCCTGTACGACCTGCGCAACCTCTACCAGATCAACGTCGAGGAAGGCCGGCACCTCTGGGCGATGGTCTACCTGCTGCAGAAGTTCTTCGGCCGCGACGGCCGGGAGGAAGCCGGCGCGCTGCTCGAGCGCACCTCGGGCGACGTCGACAACCCGCGCATCCTCGGCGCCTTCAACGAGCAGACGCCCGACTGGCTGGCGTTCTTCATGTTCACGTACTTCACCGACCGCGACGGCAAGTTCCAGCTCGCGGCGCTGGCCGAAAGCGCGTTCGATCCGCTGGCCCGCACGACCAGGTTCATGCTCACCGAGGAAGCGCACCACATGTTCGTGGGCGAGAGCGGCGTCTCGCGCGTGCTGCAGCGCACGGCGCAGGTGATGAACACGCTCAAGACCGACGATGCCAAGACGATCCGCGAAGCCGGCGCCATCGACTTGCCGACGCTGCAGCGCTATCTCAACTTCCACTACTCGGTGACGATCGACCTGTTCGGCGCCGACCAGTCGAGCAACGCCGCCACCTTCTACTCCTCGGGCCTGAAGGGCCGCTACGAGGAAGGCAAGCGCGTCGACGATCACGTGCTGAAGGGACAGACCTACAAGGTGCTCGAGGTGAAGGACGGCCAGCTGGTCGAGAAGGAAGTGCCGATGCTCAACGCCCTCAACGAGGTGCTGCGCGACGATTTCATCAAGGACTCCGTGGCGGGCGTCGGCCGCTGGAACAAGGTGCTCGAGAAGGCCGGCATTCCGACCCGCCTGGTCGTGCCGCACAAGGCCTTCAACCGCCGCATCGGCGCGCTGGCCGGCATCCGCATGTCTCCGGAAGGCAGCGTCGTCAGCGACGAGGACTGGAAGGCGAACGAGAGCCGGTGGCTGCCGAGCGACGAGGACCGCGCCTTCGTCTTGTCATTGATGGGCCGCGTCGCCGAGCCGGGACAATTCGCCAACTGGATCGCGCCGCCGGCGATGGGCATCAACAAGCAGCCGGTCGACCTGGACTACGTGCGTTTCGGGTGATCATCCGCTAATGGACACGGCCACCGTCGCGGTGCTGATCAGGCAGCACCTGATCGACCCCGAGATCTGCATCCGCTGCAACACCTGCGAGGCGACCTGCCCCGTG
>CAZZVH010000262.1:0-5649 GCA_964657365.1 uncultured Burkholderiaceae bacterium | reverse complement strand
AGCGGGATGAACCAGAACCAGCCGTGCTCGAACCAGAAGATCGTGATGTTGCCTTCGGCCTTGCCGGGAAGCCGCGTCGCGCCCTCGAAGTGCGCGTACATCGCGGCGCTGTTGTGCTTGGGGTTCTTTTCCTTGCAGCGCAGCTGGTTGGCGAGCAGGGTGTCGCGCCCCGAGGCGTCGACGACGAAGCGGGTGCGCCAGGTGCGGCTGCCGGCGGTGCCGGTGGTAGCGGTGGTGGAGCTGCCGGCGCCGTCGTCGAGCTCGGCCTGCACGGTCGCGCCGTCGGCGTCGAAGCGCACCTCGCGGACGCGGCACCCCTCGATCGCCCGGGCGCCCTTGGCGGCGGCATTGCGGAACAGCATCTCGTCGAGCTCGGAGCGCCGCACCTGCCAGGCGTAGGGCATCGACTTGTTCCAGGCCTCGCTGAACTCGACCATCGCTTCCTGGTCGTGCTCGGGCGAGACGAACTCGACGCCGTACTTGGCCATGCCGAAGCGCTCGACCTCGGCGCGCACGCCGAGTGCGTCGAACAGCTCGACGTTGGCCGGCAGCAGCGATTCGCCGATGTGGAAGCGCGGGTGGTGGCTCTTCTCGACCAGCATCACGTCGCGGCCACGCGCGGCCAGCAGCGCCGCGATGGTGGCGCCGGCGGGGCCGCCGCCGACCACGAGGACGTCGCAATCGAAGGCGCCGCCGGCACGCGTCGCGGCGTCGGCGGTGGAGGGATCTGGCGAAAGGGGCTCGGGCCGGCTGTGCATGTCAGTTCCGGGCGACTGCGTCGGCGGGGTCGCCGTTGCTGGGCGCATCGCCTGAACGAGTGGGAATTCTATCGTCCGGCCGGGTGCGACGAGCCTGACGAAGCGTGCCTCACGCGCCGGGCGTGACGTCGTACTCGATGCCGCCGGTCAGCGGCACGAGCAGGTTGTAGATGGCGCAGGCGATCACCGTGAAGACGTAGCCGACGACGAGGTAGACGACCGGGAAGACGATGATCCCCCAGAGCGGCGCGCCGTGACCGCCGTTGAAGGTCGAGGCGAGCAGCAGCAGCGGCACCGCGAGGATCAGGGAGGTGACGGCGCTCATGATCGCCATGACCTTGGCGTTCTGGTGCGGCGACAGGCGCGCGACTCGTTGCTTCATGTGAGGCGCCTCCTCGCGCCGATGGGACAGGCGGCTATTCGCCGAGGTAGGCGGCGCGCACCTTGGGGTCGGCGAGCAGCTGCTTCGCCTCGCCCTGCATCGTCACCTCGCCCGAATCCATGACGTAGCCGCGCGAGGCGAGCTGCAGCGCCCGGCTCGCGTTCTGCTCGACCAGCAGGATCGTCGTGCCCTGCTGGTGGATGTCGTTGACGACCTCGAAGATCTTGTCGACCATGATCGGCGAGAGGCCCATCGACGGCTCGTCGAGCAGCAGCACCTTCGGCTTGGCCATCAGCGCGCGTCCCATCGCCAGCATCTGCTGCTCGCCGCCGCTCATCGTGCCGGCGAGCTGGTTGCGGCGTTCCTTGAGGCGCGGAAAGATGCCGAACACGCGCTCGATGTCGGCGGCGATGCCGGCCTTGTCGGTGCGCACGAACGCGCCCATCTGCAGGTTCTCGGTGATCGTCATGCGCGTGAAGGTGCCGCGGCCCTCGGGCACCATCACCAGGCCCTGCTCGACCAGCTTCCACGGCCCCTGGTGGCGGATGCTGTGGCCCATGAACTCGATCTCGCCGCCGGCCGCCGGCTGGGTGCCGGTGATGGCCTTGAGCGTCGTCGTCTTGCCGGCGCCGTTGGCCCCGATCAGGCTGACCAGCTCGCCTTCGCGCACCTCGAACGAGACGCCCTTGACGGCCTGGATGCCGCCGTAGGCCACGCGCAGGTCAACGACGCGCAGGAGCGTCTTGGCGAATCCGTGGTCGATGCTCATGGCGCGTGTCGAAGGGTCCGGCCGGCCGCCGGGCCGCCCCAAGGCCGGCCGCACCCCCTCGGGGGGCAGCGAACGTACTCGTGAGCGTGGGGGCTCATCATGTCAATGCGCCGCGTGGCCGGCACCGAGATACGCTTCGATGACTTTTTCGTTGCGCTGCACCTCGGCGGGCGTGCCGTCGGCGATCTGCTTGCCGTAGTCGAGCACGGTGACGCGGTCGCACAGGCCCATCACCAGCTTCACGTCGTGCTCGATCAGCAGGATGGTGCGGCCGTCGTTGCGGATCCGGTCGATCAGTTCGCGCAAGGTGACCTTCTCGGTGGCGTTCATGCCGGCGGCCGGCTCGTCGAGCGCGATCAGTTTCGGATCGGTGGCGAGCGCACGGGCGACCTCGAGCCGCCGCTGGTCGCCGTAGCTCAGGGTGCGCGCCTTGTACTCGGCGAAGCCACCGATGCCGACGTAGTCGAGCAGTTCCTGCGCGCGCTTGGCGATCGCCCGTTCCTCGGCCTTGAAGCCCGGCGTGCGGAACACGGCGCCGATCAGCCCGGAACTGGTTCGCACGTGGCGGCCGACCATGACGTTCTCGAGCGCCGTCATGTCGCTGAAGAGGCGGATGTTCTGGAAGGTGCGCGCGATGCCCGCCTTCGCGACCTCGTGCACCGCGCTCGGCCGGTAGGGCTTGCCGCCCAGCTCGAACGTGCCGGAGTCGGGCGTGTAGAGACCGGTGAGGACGTTGAAGAAGGTCGTCTTGCCGGCGCCGTTCGGTCCGATCAGACCGTAGACCTGCCCGGCCTGGATCGTGATGCCGACGTCCGACAGCGCCTGCAGGCCGCCGAACCGCTTCGAGACGCCGCCGACGCGGAGGACCGTCTCCGCCTCAGGCATGTCGCGTCCCGCTGGTGTAGTCCTTGTTGGTGACCTCGCCGACGTTCGGGCCGACCGGCTGCGGCACCGACGGATCGTCGGGCGTGTCGGGCGGCGGCGCGGTCGAGGCGATCTTGCCGTGCTCGGGCGACGGCCAGAGGCCGCGCGGCCGCGCCAGCATGATGCCGATCATCGCCAGCGCCACCAGCAGCTGGCGCAGGATCGAGGCGTCGAGCCGGCCGTCCGTCATCTGCTGCAACGGGCCGGCGACATAGCGCAGCACCTCCGGCAAGGCCGCCAGCAGCAGCGCGCCGACGATCACGCCGGGCAGGTGGCCGATGCCGCCCAGCACCACCATCGCGACGATCATCACCGACTCCTGCAGGCTGAAGGACTCGGGCGAGATGAAGCCCTGGAAGCTCGCGAACATCACCCCCGACACGCCGCCGAACGTCGCGCCCATGCCGAACGCGAGCAGCTTCATGTTGCGGGTGTTGATGCCCATCGCCTTGGCCGCGATCTCGTCTTCCCGGATCGCCATCCAGGCGCGGCCGATGCGGCTCTGCTCGAGCCGGTAGCAGACGACGACGGCGATGCAGACCAGGATCAGGAACAGGAAGTAGTAGTTGGTGACCTTCGGCCACTCGAGACCGAAGAAATGCTGCGTCTTGCCCAGGCTGACGCCGAAGATCGAGATCTCGTCGATGCCGCTGATGCCCTTCGGACCGTTCGTGATGTTGACCGGCGCGTCCAGGTTGTTCATGAACACGCGGACGATCTCGCCGAAGCCGAGCGTGACGATGGCGAGGTAGTCGCCGCGCAGCTTCAGCGTCGGCGCCCCCAGCAGCACGCCGGCCACCCCGGCGACCAGCGCCCCGAGCGGGATGACCACCCACCACGGCGTGTGCAGCCCGTTCGGGAACGTGGACGCGAACGACGTGAACGTGTCGGTCAACTGCGGCGACGCGAGCAATCCCAGCATGTACGCCCCGACGGCATAGAACGCGACATAGCCGAGGTCGAGCAGGCCGGCATAACCGACGACGATATTGAGACCCAGCGCCAGCAGCACGTACAGCAACGCGATGTCGAGGATGCGGACCCAGGCGTTGCCGGCGATCTGCAGCACGAACGGCAGGACCAGCAGCGCGATCGCAGCGGCGATGTAGACGGCGAGCTTGTTCCGCTGGATGACGGCGTTCATTGCGGTTGCTCCCGGCGTCGCGAGTGCTTGTCCAGCGCCGCGGCTTGCGAGGGTCGCGGCAGGCGGTGCCACATCATCACGCCCGATCCGCGACGCGCTCGCCGAGCAGACCTTGCGGCCGCAACGTGAGCACCAGGATGAGGACGATGAAGGCGAAGATGTCCTGGTAGTTGCTGCCGAGGACGCCGCCGGTCAGGGGGCCGATGTAGCCGGCGCCGAGGGATTCGATCAGGCCGAGGAGGACGCCGCCCACCATGGCGCCGGCGAGGTTGCCGATGCCGCCGAAGACGGCTGCCGTGAAGGCCTTGAGGCCGGGCAGGAAGCCCATGGTGTGCTGGACCGAGCCGTAGTTGGCCGCGTACATGACGCCGGCCAGGGCGGCCAGGGCGGCGCCGATGACGAAGGTGGCGGAGATGACGCTGTCGGGCTTGACGCCCATCAGCGCGGCGACGCGCGGGTTCTCGGCGGTGGCCCGCATCGCCCGGCCGAGGCGGGTGCGGTTGACGAGATACATCAGGCCGCTGAGGGTGATGACGGTGACGACGAGGATCAGGATCTGCACGTTGTTGATGACGGCGCCGAAGACGACGTGCGGGTCGCCCGGCAGCAGGATCGGGAACGACTTGTAGTTCGGCTTCCAGATGATCATGGCCAGCGTCTGCAGGAGTAGGCTCATGCCCATGGCGGTGATCAGCGGCGCCAGCCGCGGCGCGTTGCGCAGCGGCCGGTAGGCGATCTTCTCGATCGTGAAATTGAGGATCGAGCAGACGACGACGGCGGCGATCAGGCCGAGCAGAAGGAGCAGCCAGCCCGGCAGCCCGTAGCCGGCCAGGGCGGTGACGACCGTCCAGCTCGTGAGGGCGCCGACCATCAGCACTTCGCCGTGGGCGAAATTGATGAGGTTGATGATGCCGTAGACCATCGTGTAGCCGAGGGCGACGAGCGCGTACACGCTGCCGAGAACCAGGCCGTTGATGATCTGCTGAATGAAGGTGTCCATGGGCCTGGCCGGTGGCTGCCCGACTCTAGTAGCAAGACCCCGGCCAGCGCCTTGGGGAACAGCCTGAGGTCGAAAAGCCTCAACCGGGCTTGACGGCCGCCTCGTTCAGGGCCCGCAGTTCGGCCAGCCGCTCGCCGATCCGGATCTCCAGGCCGCGGCCGACCGGCTCGTAGAAGCGCGGCGGCGTCAGGTCGTCGGGCCAGTACGTCTCGCCGGCCGCGAAGGCGCCGGCCTCGTCGTGGGCGTAGCGGTAGCCCTTGCCGTAGTCGAGGCCCTTCATCAGCGATGTCGGGGCGTTGCGCAGGCGCAGGGGCACCGGGCGGGTGCGGTCGGCCTTGACGAACGCCCGCGCCGCGTTCCAGGCGGCGTAGACGGCGTTGCTCTTCGGCGCCATGGCCAGGTAGACGACCGCCTCGGCCAGCGCCAACTCGCCTTCGGGCGAGCCGAGCCGCTCGTAGGTCTCGGCCGCGTCGAGCGCCAGGCGCAGGGCCCGCGGATCGGCCAGGCCGATGTCCTCGCTGGCCATGCGGACCAGCCGCCGTGCCGCGTAGCGCGGGTCGACGCCGCCGTCGATCATGCGAACGAACCAGTACAGGGAGGCGTCGGGGTCGCTGCCGCGCACCGCCTTGTGCAGCGCCGAGATGGTGTCGTAGAACTGCTCGCCGCCCTTGT
>CAZZVH010000261.1:3677-5664 GCA_964657365.1 uncultured Burkholderiaceae bacterium | reverse complement strand
CATCGTCGTCGGCCATTCGGGTTGTGGCGGGGTCACGGCGGCGCTCAACGGTCAGCGTGTCGGCCTGGTCGACAACTGGCTGCGCTACGTGCAGGACGTGCGCGAGCGCCATGCCGGATGGCTCGCCGGGGTGGGCGCCGGGCGCCAGGTCGATGCGCTCGGCGAGCTGAACGTGGTCGAGCAGGCCCGCCACGTCTGCGAGACGACGGTCGTGCGCGACGCCTGGGCCCGCGGTCAGGCGCTGGCGGTGCACGGCTGGTTCTACGGCCTGCAGAACGGCCTGCTCGGCGACCTCGGCTTCACCGTCACCAGCCTCGACGAGCTCGAGGCCAGGTACGCGCTCGCCATCGCCGCCGTGCACGAGCGGTACGCGGCGGCCGCCTGAGGCGCGGATGAGCGCGGCGTCGCCCGGCTCGAACGATGCGATCGCCGTCGACGCGCTCGACGAGGCGCGCGGCGTCGCCATCGCGACCGCCATGCTGGAAGGTTTCGATCGCCACTACCGCCTGTTCCGCCAGGCCAGTGCCGACGCGCGGAAGCGCTTCGAGGCGGCGGACTGGCACGGCCAGCAGCGGGCCCAGGCGCTGCGCATCGAGTACTACGACACCCGCGTCGCCGACACGGTCGACCACCTGCGTAGCACGCTGTCGGCCGCCGACCTGCCGCTGGCCGCATGGCAGCAGGCCAAGCTGCACTACATCGGCCTGCTGGTCGAGCACCACCAGCCGGAGCTGGCCGAGACCTTCTTCAACTCGGTGACGACGCGCATCCTGCACCGCAGCTACTACCGCAACGACTTCATCTTCGTCCGCCCGGCCGTCTCGACCGAGTACATCGAGAACGACGAGCCGGCCGCGCTGCCGACCTATCGCGCCTACTACCCGACCCGCGAGACGCTGCGCGCCACCTGGCTCCGCGTCGTCACCAACTTCCAGCTCGATCGCGCTTTCGAGGATCTGGAGCGCGACGTCGACGCGGTGGCCCAGGCCGTCGACGAGCGGCTCGGCCAGTTCCGGATGCGGGCCAACTTCCAGATCCAGGTGCTGTCGTCGCTGTTCTTCCGCAACAAGGGCGCCTACATCGTCGGCAAGGTCGTCAACGGCTTCGTCGAGACGCCGTTCGCTCTGGCGATCGTCCACGGCGAATCGGGCGCGCTGGCGATCGACACCGCCCTGTTCGGCGAGGACCAGCTCGAGCTCGTGTTCAGCTTCGCACGGGCCTACTTCATGGTGACCATGGAAGTGCCGTCGGCCTACGTCACCTTCCTGCGCTCGCTGATGCCGAGGAAGCCCCGCTCTGAGATCTACAGCGCGCTCGGCCTGCAGAAGCAGGGCAAGAGCCTCTTCTACCGGGACTTCCTGACGCACATGCGCCATTCGTCCGACTGCTTCCGGATCGCGCCCGGCATCAAGGGCATGGTGATGCTGGTGTTCGACCTGCCCAGCTTCCCGTACGTCTTCAAGATCATCAAGGACTTCTATCCGCCGCCGAAGGAGACCACGCGGGCGCTGATCCAGAGCAAGTACCTGCTGGTCAAGCAGCACGACCGGGTCGGGCGGATGGCCGACACGCTCGAATACAGCAACGTCGGCTTTCCGCGCAATCGGTTCGACGAGGCGCTGCTGGACGAGCTGCGCCACTTCTGCCCGAGCGCCCTCGACGAGCAAGGCGACACGGTCTTCATCCGCCACGCCTACATCGAGCGGCGCATGATCCCGCTCAACATCTACCTGCAGGACGCGACGCCCGAGCAGATCGCCGCCGTCGTCGTGGAGTACGGCAACGCCATCAAGGACATGGTGCGCGCCAACATCTTCCCCGGCGACATGCTGTGGAAGAACTTCGGCGTCACGCGCCACGGCAAGGTCGTCTTCTACGACTACGACGAGATCGAATACATCACCGACTGCAACTTCCGCAAGGTGCCGGAACCGCGCAACGAGGAAGACGAGATGTCGGGCGAGATCTGGTACAGCGTCGGCCCGAA
>CAZZVH010000261.1:0-3577 GCA_964657365.1 uncultured Burkholderiaceae bacterium | reverse complement strand
CGCGCAACGAGGAAGACGAGATGTCGGGCGAGATCTGGTACAGCGTCGGCCCGAAAGACGTGTTTCCCGAGACCTTCGCCACCTTCCTGCTCGGCAACCCGACCGTGCGCGAGGCCTTCATGGCCCACCACGCCGACCTGCTCGACGCCGCCTTCTGGCAAGGCCACAAGCAGGAAATCCTGGCCGGCTACGTGCATGATGTCTTTCCCTACGAAGCCGGCAAGCGCTTCGCGGCCCGGCGCCCCCCGGCGCCGGCCCCCAGTTCCAACTGACCGTCGCCCCGACGCCACCCCAAGGAGCCCTCCATGACCGATTCCATCGTCATCGTGTCCGCCGCCCGCACGCCCATCGGCGGCATGGTGGGCGATTTCAGCGCGCTGGCCGCGCACCAGCTGGGCGCGACCGCCATCAAGGCTGCCGTGGAGCGCGCCGGCATCACCGGCGACGCGGTCGACGAAGTGCTGATGGGCAACTGCCTGATGGCCGGCCAGGGCCAGGCGCCGGCGCGCCAGGCAGCGATCGGCGCCGGCCTGCCGGTCTCGGCCGGCGCGGTCACGCTCTCGAAGATGTGCGGCTCCGGCATGCGCGCCATGATGTTCGGCCACGACATGCTGAAGGCCGAGAGCGCCGAGATCCTGGTCGCCGGCGGCATGGAAAGCATGACCAACGCGCCGCACCTCACCTACGTGCGCAAGGGCATCCGCTACGGCGCCGCGCAGCTGCTCGACCACATGGCCGTCGACGGCCTCGAAGACGCCTACGAGAAGGGCCGCGCCATGGGCGTGTTCGCCGAGGAATGCGTCGCCAAGTACAAGTTCACGCGCGAGGCGATGGACCAGTTCGCGATCCAGTCGACCCAGCGCGCCAAGCTGGCCAACGAGAACGGCAGCTTCGACTGGGAGATGGCGCCCGTCACCGTCGCGGGCAAGGCCGGCGACACGGTGATCAAGTTCGACGAGCAGCCCTTCAAGGCCAAGCTCGACAAGATCCCGGGCCTCAAGCCGGCGTTCAAGAAAGACGGCACGATCACCGCCGCCACGTCGTCGAGCATCTCCGACGGCGCCGCGGCGCTGGTGCTGATGCGCGAGTCGACGGCGGCTCGCCTGGGCTGCAAGCCGATCGCCCGCATCGTCGCCCATTCCGTGCACGCGCAGGCGCCGAACTGGTTCACGACGGCGCCGGTGGGCGCGATCGAGAAGGTGCTGAAGAAGTCGGGATGGGCCGCGAAGGATGTCGACCTGTGGGAAGTGAACGAGGCGTTCGCGGCCGTGACGATGGCGGCGATGAACGAGTTCAAGCTGCCGCACGAGATCGTCAACGTCAACGGCGGCGCGGTCGCGCTCGGCCATCCGATCGGCGCCAGCGGCGCGCGCATCGTCGTCACGCTGCTCGGCGCCTTGCGCCAGGCCGGAAAGAAGAAGGGCGTCGCGGCGCTCTGCATCGGCGGCGGCGAAGCGACGGCGATGTCGATCGAGATGCTGTGAGCGCGGGTTCGCGATGAAGATCCTCGTCATCGGTGCGTCGCGCGGCATCGGCCTCGAGCTCGTGCGCCAGTACCGGGAGGCCGGCGATGCGGTCACCGCCAGCGCCCGCGACGACGCCGGTCTCGAGCGCCTTCGCGCGCTCGGCGCCACGCCGATCCGGCTCGACGTGGCCGATGCGGCGAGCGCCTCGGGCCTGGCCTGGCAGATCGACGGCGCCGGCTTCGACGTCGCGATCGTCAATGCCGGCGTCGGCGGCACGTCCGCGCCCGGCCTCGGCACGCCGGCCGAAGCGGATTTCGACTCGGTCATGCGCACCAACGTGCTCGGCCCCATGCGCGTGATTCCGCAGATCGCCGAGGCGCTGGCGCCGGGCGGAACGATCGCGGTGATGTCGTCGCGCATGGGCTCGATCGGCAGCCGCACGGCAGCCGGCAGCTCGCTCTACCGCGCCTCGAAGGCGGCGGTGAACTCGGTCGTGAAGGACGCCTCGCTGGCCTACGCGGGTCGCGTCGTCTGCATCGCCATGCATCCCGGCTGGGTCCGGACCGACATGGGCGGCGCCGGCGCCGATCTCGACGCCGCCACCAGCGTCGCCGGCCTGCGCCGCGTCATCGCCGCGCTGACGCCGCTCGACAGCGGCGCCTTCTTCAACCACGACGGGCAGACGATCCCGTGGTGACGGTGGCCGATGCAGCCGGCTGAGGCCACGGGCGCATCGAGCGACGTGGCCCGGCTGCCCGCGCGCGTCGGCGAGACCTTCGGCAAGCAGCTGCGCCTCGACGAGGCGGAGATCCGCGCCTTCGCACGCTCGGTGCACGACTTCAATCCCTTGCATCACGACGCGGCGCAGGCTCGGGCGGCGGGCTACCCCGGCATCATCGCCAGCGGCACGCAGATCGGCAGCCATCTCATGGCGCTGACGGCCAGCCATTTCGCCCAGCCGCTCGACGACGGCACGCTGCGCAACGGCCTGGGCATGGGCTTCGACATCCGCTTTCGTGCGGTGGTGCTCGCCGGAGAAGACATCGCCTTGCGCTGGACGGTGACCAGCGTGCAGCGCAAGGACAAGCTGCGCGGCTGGATCGCACAGGTCGAGGGCGACGCGAGCTCGTCGCGCGGCACCCTGATCGTCATCACCGGGACCTTGCTGCTCTGGCTCGGCGAGCGGGCATGACCGGCATCCCGGCCGCGCCATCGGCTCGCTCCGTGGCCGCGGCCGCACGCTGAAGAGGAGGTGCCGATGCGGCTGTCCGAAGACCATCTGGCCGTGCGCGACGCGGTGCGCGCGTACGTCGTCGACCACGTCGCACCGCATGCCGCCCAATGGGACAAGACGTCCACCTTCCCGGCCTCGGCATTGCGCGGCCTGGCGGCGCTCGGCTGTTACGGCGTCGCGGTGCCCACGCAGCTCGACGGCGCCGGCCTCGACTATCTCGCGCTCGCCGTCATCATCGAGGAGATCGCTGCCGGCGACGGCGCGACCTCGACCGTGGTCAGCGTCAACAACTGCCCGGTCTGCTCGATCCTGATGGCCTGGGCGAGCCCGGCGCAGCAGGAACGCTGGCTCCGGCCATTGGCGCGCGGCGAGATGCTCGGCGCCTTCTGCCTGACCGAGCCGCACGTCGGCTCGCAGGCCGACGGCCTCAAGACCACCGCCGTGCTCGACGGCGGCCACTACGTGCTGAACGGCGTCAAGCAGTTCATCACCAGCGGCAAGAACGGCGACGTCGCGATCGTCATGGCGGTGACCGACAAGGCCGCGGGCAAGAAAGGCATCAGCGCCTTCATCGTGCCGACCGCGACGCCCGGCTACGTCGTCGCGCGCCTCGAGGACAAGCTCGGCCAGCACGCCAGCGACACGGCGCAGATCGTCCTCGAGCAGTGCCGCGTTCCCGTCGAGAACCGGATCGGCGACGAGGGCCAGGGCCTGAAGATCGCGCTCTCCGGGCTCGAGGGCGGGCGCATCGGCATCGGCGCGCAGGCCATCGGCATGGCGCGCGCCGCGTTCGAGGCGGCGCTCGCCTACGCGAAGGAACGGGTCGCCTTCGGCAAGCCGATCTTCGAGCACCAGGCGGTGCAGTTCCGGCTCGCCG
>CAZZVH010000260.1:0-5665 GCA_964657365.1 uncultured Burkholderiaceae bacterium | reverse complement strand
CCAGCTGCACGCTGCAGGTCGTGCCGTACTACAACAAGCCGTCGCAGGAGGGCATCTACCGCCACTTCCGGGCCATCGCCGAAGCGGTCGACGTGCCGATGGTGCTCTACAACGTGCCCTCCCGGACCGTTGCCGACATGCAGACGGAAACCGCGCTGCGGCTCGCCGAGATCCCCGGCATCGTCGGCATCAAGGACGCGACCGGCAGCATCGATCGCGGCTGCGCGCTGATCCGGCGCGCGCCGCGCGGCTTCTCCGTGTACTCGGGCGACGACGGCAGCGCCATTGCCCTCATGCTGCTCGGCGGCCAGGGCAACGTCAGCGTCACCGCGAACGTCGCGCCACGCCTGATGCAGGCGCTGTGCGCAGCGGCGCTCGCTGGTGATGCGATCGAGGCGCGCAAGCTGCACATGCAGCTGCTGCCCTTGCACCAGGCGCTGTTCGTCGAGCCCAGCCCGGCCCCGGCCAAGTGGGCGCTGAGCCGTCTCGGCCGCTGCGGTCCGGCGGTCAGGTTGCCCATCACGCCACTCAGCGAGGCCGGCCAGGCGACAGTCGCCTCGGCCATGCGCGAGGCCGGCGTGTCGTGAGCCGCGAGGGCGGCGTTTGAGCCAGCACGTGCGCTGAGGCGCAACGACCCCGAAGCGCGCGACCCGGTCCACGACGTCGCGCGCTCAACACCGAATGCGGCGTGCGACGCGCGCCACCGATGGAGATCTGCAGAGTGACCCTTTCCCCGATCCTTCGCCTCGCCGTCCTGGGCGCGCTCGTCTCCATGCTGTCGCTGACCGGTTGCACGACGATCACGGACATCTTCGCCGGTGACAAGGTCGACTACAGGACCAACACCACCCGCGCGACCGGGCTCGACGTGCCGCCCGACCTGACCCAGCTCGCCAAGGAGTCGCGCTACCAGCAGCCGAACGGCACGATCAGCGCGTCGACGTTCCAGGCGGCGGCGTCGGGCACGGCGGTGGCCGCCGTGGCGCCGAGCGCGCCGCCGGTGATCGCCCTTCCGGCGGCCGGCAACTTCCACATCGAGCGGCTCGGCAACGAGCGCTGGCTCAGCACCAGCCTCTCGCCCGACGAGGTCTTCCCGCAGGTGCGGGCGTTCTGGAAAGACAACGGGTTCAGCATCACGGAAGACCGGGCCGAAGCCGGCGTCCTGGAGACGGACTGGGCAGAGAACCGCGCCAAGCTGCCGAACGACCTGATCCGCAACACCGTCGGCAAGGTCTTCGACGGTGTCTACTCGACCGGCGAGCTCGACAAGTACCGCACCCGGGTCGAACGCACCGCGACCGGCAGCGACATCTACGTGACGCATCGCGGCATGGTCGAGGTCTACACCGGTCAGCGCCAGGAGAGCACCGTCTGGCAGCCACGTCCGGCCGACCCCGGCCTCGAAGCCGAGTTCCTGGCGCGACTCATGGTCAAGCTCGGCGCGAAGGACGAGCAGGCCAAGGCCATCGTCGCGTCCAGCACCGCCGCACCCGCCGCGCCGGCCCGCGCGCGCGCCCTGGCCGACCGCCCCGGCCCGACGCTGCAGATCGACGACAACTTCGACCGGGCCTGGCGCCGGGTCGGCGTCGCCCTCGACCGGAGCGGCTTCACGGTCGAGGATCGCGACCGCGCGCAGGGCCTCTATTTCGTCCGTTACGTCGATCCGAAATTCGCCGGCCGCGACGAGCCGAACTTCTTCACGCGTTTCTTCTTCCGGCGCAAGGACGACGACGGCAACCCGGTCAAGTACCACATCAAGGTGACTGGCGAAGGCAACAGCAGCAGCAGCGTGGCCGTGCTCGACTCCGCCGGCAAGCCAGAGAACACCGACAACGGCAAGCGCATTGCATCCCTGCTGCTCGACGACCTCAAGTGAGCTTGAACCAGTGAGCGCGGTGCTGCGCCGGCGGGCGCCGCTGCGGTGATCCGCTTTCGAAGCCTCGGCAGCGGCAGCGGAGGCAATGCCACCGTCGTCGAGGCGAGCAGCGGGATCACGACGACGCGGCTCCTGATCGACGCCGGCTTCTCGCTGCGCGAGCTCGAGAGCCGGCTGGCCCGTGCCGGGCTGTCAGTGCACGATCTCGATGCGGTGTTCGTCACCCACGAGCATGGCGACCATGTCGGCTGCGCCGTCTCGCTGTCGGTGCGCCACGGCTTGCCGCTCTGGATGAGCCGGGGCACCTGGCGCGCCATCGGCGAGCCGGTCGCTCCGCCCCGGTTGCAGTTCGCGCGTGACGACGAGACGCTCGCCGTCGGCGACCTGGAGCTGCTGCCGTTCACCGTCGCCCACGACGCCGCAGAGCCGCTCCAGCTGCGTTGCAGCGACGGCGGCGCCGATCTCGTGGTGCTGACGGACCTGGGCTCGATCACGACGCACATGCTCGAGCGCGTCGTCGGCTGCCATGCCTTGCTGCTCGAGTGCAACCACGACGCGGCGATGCTGGCCGCATCGCGCTATCCGCCATCGCTGAAGTCGCGGATCGGCGGCCGCCTGGGCCACCTCGACAACGCCACCGCCGCGCAGATCCTGGGTCATTGCCTCGGGCCGCGCCTGCGTCATGTCGTGGCGGCGCACCTGAGCAAGGAGAACAACCACCCGGAGATGGCGCGCGCCGCGCTGGCGGCGTGCTGGTCCGGCCCGGGGCACGACGTCGTCGTCGCGCATCCGGCGCACGGCTTCGACTGGCTCGACGTCGGCTGACGCGCGCGCAGCGCGTTGCTGCGCCGGGCCTGAAAGCAAAAAGCCGCCCGAGGGCGGCTTTCTGCTGATCGGGACGAAGCGATTTACTTCATCGAGCCCGAAGCGGCCGAACCGGAGCTCATCGAGCTCATGGCCGACGAGGCAGCCATGCCGGCCGACGAAGCGGCGTCCATCGCGGACGTCGCGGCCGACGAGGCAGCCATGCTGGCCGACGCGGCGGCATCGCTCGACATCGACGACGAAGCGGACATCGTCGCCGGGGGCGTCGTGGTCGTGGTCGTGGTGGTCTCGTCCTTCTTCGTGCAAGCGGCGAATGCCACTGCGGCGGCGATCGTTGCCATCAACAGAGCTGTTCTCATGTTTCTCCTCGATTTAGGTTCGTACAATTTTCGGCAATTGTGGGAACCCTCGGCGTGAGGACCCCAGCATTGGAAGGACCCAGAGCCCGTGCTTCGCGCGCGTGCTTTGGGTGCCTAGCCGACGATTATAGCCACCTTAGGTGCTTTCCCTAGAGCCCCAGCGTCGTCGCCGGAAAGGCTTCGGTGGAACGTTGCAAAAGCGCGTCAACCGACTCCCTGCCCTCGACCAGATCGACGGGCCTGGCGGAGGCGAGCCCGCGGTAGCGGACGCGGTCCAGCAGGCGCACGCACATCGCACCGGGGACGACCAGCAGCGTGGGCAACGCGTCGGCCTCGATCTCGTCGTCGGTGCGGCACTGGACGATGTGGGACCACTGGCGGCGCCACTCCACGAAGCGCGGATGACGCCGCGGCATCTCCTCGAAGCGCTTGCCGAAGACGACCAGCTTGCGACGCGATGTCGCCCAGCGCCCGAGCGCATCGACGACCGCGCGCTCGTTGAGCGGCCAGTCGTTGAAGTCCGGATCGACGATGCAGATCTCGGCGGCTCCGGCCTCGGCCGCGGCCACTACCGCCGAGCGGACGGCCTCGTGGAAATCGGCCCGCGATGCGATCTGGGTGACGTCGCCTTCGGTCATGGCTGCTCCTTGGGGATGTGGCGCTGCGTGGGCGGGTCGCCGGCCGGATCGTCGTCGCCGACGCACCAGCCCGCTTCGAGCCAGCGGTCCAGCAAGCTGCGCGCCTCCTGGCTCAATCGGGCCACGTCGGCCCCGGTCAGGCGGCGCCGATCGGCGAGCCGGCGCATCAGTCTGGCATCGCTGCCGCTGCTCCGGAAGGCCTCGCCGTTGATGAAGACGTGGCGATCGTCGTACAGCATGCGGCTGCGGCGGTCGAGCGCCACGGCGGAGACATCGGAGGCGCGTCGATTCGCATCGAACCACACGCCCGGCTTCGGCTCGCTGAGGATCTCGCCGAGCGCCAGCCGGCGCGCGTCGGGGTCGGCGAGAACACGTTCGATGGCGTGTGCGGCGAACTGCTCGAGCGCCGCCGGGATCCGCGCCGGATGCTGCGTCGCTTCCTGCGACGCGTCGGCGTAGAGCGTGCCCGCCGCGCCGGCGCGTTCGGCGATCTCGTCCTCGAGCGCGTCGGCGATGCGCTGCAATGTCGCGGCGGCGAGCGCGCCCTCCCCGGGCGCACGGAAACCGATCGAGCAGGTGATGCACGGCCCGACAGCGACGCCGTCGTGACCCCAGCCGGGCGGCAGGTAGAGCATGTCGCCGGGGTCGAGCAGCCAATCTTGGGTCGGCTCGAAGTCGGCGAGCATCTTCAACGGCACGTCGTCGCGCAGCCGCGGCCGCCGGACCCGGCCGGCACGCCAGCGCCGGCGGCCAGAGACCTGGAGCAGGAACACGTCGTAGGAGTCGATGTGCGGTCCGACGCCGCCACCGTCGCTCGCATAGGACAGCATCGCGTCGTCGAGCCGCGCATCGGGCACGAACCGGAATCGCTCCAGCAACCGGTGCACGGCGGCGTCGTGCAGGTCGACACCCTGGACCAGCAGGGTCCAGCCGGCCCGGCTCTGCGGCGGCAGGGAGCGCCGCGACATCGGCCCCTGTCGCAGCGTCCAGCGCTCGCCATGGCACGTGACCAGCCTCGATTCGACATCGTCGCGCGCAGCCAGCGCGAACAGGCTTCGTGCGTCGATGTGCGGCAGCGCATCGGCCAGCGCGCCACGCACGAGCAAGGGCTTCTTCTGCCAGTGGCGACGCATGAATTCGACGGCCGACAAGCCGCCGAGCAAGGGGGTGGCGCTTCCGACATCCATGGGTCATTGTGCGATGATCGTTCGATGCAGATCAGTGCTCCATGCGTCGTCAGTCTCACCTGGCGGCTCGCCGACGCGCAAGGCGTCGAGATCGACGAACTGGCCGACCCGATCGAGTTCTTCTACGGCGGCGACGACCTCCTCGCCAAGGTCGAGGAAGCGCTCGCAGGCGAGGAAGCGGGGTTCTCGACGATCGTCCATCTCGAGCCCGAGCAGGCCTTCGGCGACTACGACTCCGATCTCGTCTTCTTCGAGAGCCGGTCCATCTTCCCCGACGAGATCGACGCCGGCATGCAGTTCGAAGGGCCGCCGCCAGGCGCCAAGACCGAAGGCCTGTCGGCCGACGCGATCTACACGGTGACCGAGGTCTACCCGGAGCATGTCGTCCTCGACGGCAACCACGCGCTGGCGGGCATCGCCCTGCGCCTGGCGATCACGGTGCGCGACGTGCGTGCCGCCACCGAAGACGAGATCGAGGCCGGCAGCGTCACGGGTTCGGCGTTCACCGTGCTGCAGAGCGCGCCGCCCACCGGCAGCCGCCTGCACTGACCGGGGCGGCCTCGCGCCGCCCGATCAGCGTGCGCGCTCAGGCCGCGGCCGAGACGGCGGCGTCGCCGTCGAAGCGAAGCGACGGCACGCGGGTCGCCGCCCAGGCCGCCGCCACGCAGAGCGTCGCCGCGGCGAGGAACGCCACCTCGAACGCGCTGCGAACGCTGGCGTCGGTCGCCGCGGAACGCACGCCCGACAGGACCGGTGCACCGCCGATCAGGCTGTAGATCA
>CAZZVH010000259.1:0-5701 GCA_964657365.1 uncultured Burkholderiaceae bacterium | reverse complement strand
CAGGGCATCGTCCTCAAGGACCTGGCTCAGGAAACCACCTGGGTGAGAGGCTGAGCTTGGCGCCTGCACCGAAGCCGCTGCCGGCGGCAGCATTGCCTTTCGTGGTCACCTCGCCGAGCGCCGACTTCTGGGACGACGCCTGCCGGCACCTGGCGCGGCGCGATCGCGTCATGAAGAAGCTCATTCCGCGCATCGGCGACGGCCGCCTCGAGAGCCGCGCCGATGCCTTCACGACACTCGCCCGCTCGATCGTCGGACAGCAGATCTCGGTCGATTCGGCGCAGACCGTCTGGGGCCGCTTCGTGGCGCTGACGGCCGGCCCGTCGCACTGCCTGAGCCCGGCCGCCGTGCTCGCGCTCGACGCACCGCACATCCGCGCCACCGGCCTGTCGGCGCGCAAGGTCGAGTACCTGTGCGACCTGGCCCAGCATTTCGAGGCCGGCACGGTCCATGTCGCCCAATGGCAGCACATGGAAGACGAGGCGATCATCGACGAGCTGGTCGCCATCCGGGGCATCGGCCGCTGGACGGCCGAGATGTTCCTGATCTTCCACCTGCTGCGCCCCAACGTGCTGCCGCTCGACGACGTCGGCCTCATCAAGGGCATCAGCCTGAACTACTTCAGCGGCGAGCCGGTCTCGCGCGCCGAGGCCCGGGAAGTGGGCGATGCCTGGGCGCCGTTCCGCTCGGTGGCGACTTGGTACATTTGGCGCAGTCTCGATCCGCTGCCGGTGAGCTACTGATGACCAAGAAACACTTTCTCGATTTCGAGCAACCGGTCGCCGAACTGGAATCGAAGATCGACGAGCTGCGCTACGTGCAGAACGAATCGGCGGTCGACATCTCCGAAGAGATCGACCGGCTCAGCAAGAAGAGCCTGCTGCTGACGAAGGACATCTACTCCGGCCTCTCGCCATGGCAGGTGACGCAGATCGCCCGGCATCCGCAGCGCCCCTACACGCTCGACTACGTCAACGAGGTCTTCACCGACTTCCAGGAACTGCACGGCGACCGGCACTTCGCCGACGACCAGTCGATCGTGGGCGGCCTCGCCCGGTTCAACGGCCGGCCGTGCATGGTGCTCGGCCACCAGAAGGGCCGCGACACGAAGGAGCGGGCGCTGCGCAACTTCGGCATGTCCAGGCCCGAGGGATACCGCAAGGCCTTGCGGCTGATGAAGGTCGCCGAGAAGTTCGGCCTGCCGGTGTTCACGTTCGTCGACACGCCGGGCGCTTATCCGGGCATCGGTGCGGAAGAGCGCGGCCAGTCGGAAGCGATCGGCCGCAACATCTTTGAGATGGCGCAGCTCGAGGTGCCGATCATCGTCACCATCATCGGCGAAGGCGGCTCGGGCGGTGCCCTGGCGATCAGCGTCGGCGACCAGCTGCTGATGCTGCAGTACTCCATCTATTCGGTGATCTCGCCGGAGGGCTGCGCCTCCATCCTGTGGAAGACAGCGGAACGCGCGGCCGATGCGGCGGAGCAGCTCGGCATCACGGCGCATCGCCTGAAGGCGCTCGGGGTCGTCGACAAGATCGTCAACGAGCCGGTGGGCGGTGCGCACCGCGAGCCCAAGCAGATGGCCGCCTTCCTCAAGCGGGCGCTGAACGACGCGTTCCGGCAGGTCAGCGACATGCCCGTGCGCGAGCTCATGCAGCGCCGCTACGAGCGCCTCCAGTCGTACGGGCGCTTCAGCGACACGACCGAGCGCTGACGCGGTCGGCGGCTCCCGCGTCGGCGGGCCCGGGCGCGTCGTCGCGGTGGCCTACAGCGGGGGCCGCGATTCGACCGCGCTGCTCCACGCCACGGCAAGGGCGGCGCACGGTCTCGGCCTGCATGTCGTCGCGCTGCACGTGCACCATGGCCTGAACGCGTCCGCCGACGCCTGGCTGAAGCATGGCGCGGCGCAATGCGACCGATGGCAACGCGACGGCTTGCCGGTGCAATTCGTCGCGACGCGGCTGTCGGACGCACCGGACAAAGGCGACAGCATCGAGGCCTGGGCCCGACGGGAGCGCTACCGCGCGCTTCGGCGCATGGCCATGGAGCACGGCGCCGACCTGGTCCTGCTGGCGCACCATCGGCGCGATCAGGCCGAGACCTTCCTGCTTCAGGCGTTGCGTTCGGGCAGTGCTGCAGCGCTGTCGGCGATGCCCGTGCGCGCGATGCGAGACGGCGTCACCTGGGCTCGCCCCTGGCTCGCACGACCCGACGCGGCCATCGACGCCTACGTGCGAACGCACCGACTGCGCCACGTCGTCGACGGCAGCAATGCCGACACGCGGATGGCACGCAACCGATTGCGCGCCGATGTCTGGCCCGCACTGGTTGCTGCTTTTCCAGACGCCGAAGCGGCGCTCGCCGCCGCAGCGACGCTGGCCCAGGCGGCGGCGGCGACCATGCAGGAGTGGGCAGAGGTCGATCTGCCTTCCATCGCATCCGGCAACGGTCTCGACATCGCTGCGTGGCGGCTGCTGGCGCCTGCCCGGCGCGGCAATGCGCTGCATGCGTGGCTGCGCACGCGCATCGGCGGCGATGCCGTGCCGCGCAGCCTGGTGCAGCGACTCGAGTGCGAGCTCACGGCTGAGAAGACCAGGCGCTGGCTCGTGCCTGCCGGTGCGCTGCGCAGCTATCGCGGGGTGCTGCGATTCGTCGCGAGCGGAACCGGGGCAGCGACAGCTGACGCGACCGTGGGGACCGCCACGACCGACGATGCCGCCCTGTCCGCGGGGCCGGCGTCGACAACGATCGATCTGCGCCGCGTCGGCAGCCACGCGGTGCAAGCGTGGCACGGGGCCTTCGTGGTCGAGCCCGTCGCGACCGGCGGCATGTCGCCGACGACGGCGTCGGCGCTCGACCTGCGACAACGCTTGCCCGGCGACCGATTCCAGGCCGGCCCCGGTCGCCCGCCGCGGAGCCTGAAGCTCCAGTTCCAGGCTGCGGGCGTCGCCGCATGGTGCCGCGACGGGCCGGTCCTCGGCCACGCCGGACGGATCGTCTACGTGCCCGGCCTCGGCATCGACGCGCGTGCCATCGACGATTCCGGGGCGCCGTCGCTGCGCATCACCTGGCGCCCCGACTGACGCGGCATCCCGCGTCGATAGAATCCCGGCTCCCCTTCCGCGTTCAACCTGCACGCCGGCGTCACGAGCGACGCCGCCGGTCGCCCCCTCTTCATGGCATTGATCGTTCACAAGTACGGTGGCACCTCGATGGGCTCGCCGGAGCGGATCCAGAGCGTCGCCCGGCGGGTGGCGAAGTGGGTCAGGGCAGGGCACCGGCTGGTGGTCGTGCCGTCGGCCATGAGCGGCGAGACGAATCGTCTGCTCGGGTTGGCCCGGCAACTCACGCCGGAGAAGACCACGCCGGCCGTCCTTCGCGAGCTCGACATGATCGCGTCGACCGGCGAGCAGGTCTCCGTGGGCCTGCTGTCGATCGCGCTGCAGGCCGAAGGCATCGCCGCGGTCAGCTACGCCGGCTGGCAAGTGCCGGTCGTCACCGACACCGCGTTCACCAAGGCCCGGATCCAGAGCATCGACGACGTCCGCATCCGCGCTGATCTCGACGCCGGCAAGGTCGTCGTCATCACCGGCTTCCAGGGCGTCGATCCCGACGGCAACATCACGACGCTCGGCCGCGGCGGGTCGGACACCTCCGCCGTCGCGGTGGCCGCTGCGCTCGAGGCCGACGAGTGCCTCATCTACACGGACGTCGACGGCGTCTACACCACCGATCCACGCATCGTCGCCGACGCGCGCCGACTGAGCAGCATCAGCTTCGAGGAAATGCTCGAGATGGCGAGCCTCGGCTCCAAGGTGCTGCAGATCCGCTCGGTGGAATTCGCGGGCAAGTACCGCGTGCCGCTGCGCGTGCTGTCTAGCTTCACGCCGTGGGACATTCCGATCGAGGAAGAGGCCCGCTCGGGCACGCTCATCAGTTTCGAGGAAGACGAACACATGGAACAGGCCGTTGTCTCAGGGATCGCCTTCAGCCGCGACGAAGCGAAGATCAGCCTCATGGGCGTGACCGACAAGCCGGGCATCGCCCACCTCATCCTGGGGCCGGTGGCGGCCGCGAACATCGACGTCGACGTGATCATCCAGAACGTCTCGCACGACGGCCGCACCGATTTCTCGTTCACCGTCCACCGCAACGACTACGCGCGCACGATGGACCTGATGAAGACCGCCGTGATCCCCAACACGGGCGCGGCGGGGCTGGTGGGCGACGACAGGATCTGCAAGGTCAGCATCGTCGGCATCGGCATGCGTTCGCACGTCGGCGTGGCGAGCCGCATGTTCAGCACGCTGAGCGACGAGGGCATCAACATCCAGATGATCACGACGAGTGAGATCAAGACCAGCGTCGTGATCGACGAGAAGTACATGGAGCTCGCGGTGCGCTCGCTGCACAAGGCCTTCGAGCTGGACCAGGCGCCGGCGCCGGCGGGCTGATCGCTGCGCGGGCCGACCGACCCGCTAGAATTCGCCCCAACGGAGCTGTGACCGAGTGGCCGAAGGTGCTCCCCTGCTAAGGGAGTATGTGGGCAAAACCTGCATCGAGGGTTCGAATCCCTCCGGCTCCGCCAACCCATGCCTCTGAATCAAGCCCCGACAGGGGCTTTTTTCATCGGTCAGCTGGTTGCCTCAATGAAGGCGTCGGTCCGCGTCGCCAGGGTGAATGTCGGAGGATGCCGCCGCAGCGCGCTCCGACGCCGCGAGCAGCGCCTTGCCTTCCATGCCGGCGAAGAGCTTGGCGGCTCGGACCTTGAGTTCCAGCAACTCGGTCGGGTTGACGAAGTACTGTCCGCGCATCACGTCGACATCGATGCGGAATTCAACGTCCTTGCCGTCATTGGAGAGCACACCGCTCGTGAACTCGTATTGCTCGTCGACAGCCGGCATGCCCATCAGTCCAGGCCGATCGACCTCGTAGCGGACGTCGAAGATCTCGCCGCTCGCCAAGTCAAGGGAGCCGGTCGCGCGGATCACGATGTCTGCCAGCTCGTCCAGGATCTCGATGGGTACTTTCAGGTTCATCCGAGTACTTTCATGTGTGCTTTCGTCTTGCCCGCGAGCATCGCCCACGCATTGAAGCGCCA
Source organism: uncultured Burkholderiaceae bacterium (assembly GCA_964657365.1). Lineage (GTDB taxonomy): Bacteria > Pseudomonadota > Gammaproteobacteria > Burkholderiales > Burkholderiaceae_C > Schlegelella_A. Next base: position 600 of record CAZZVH010000259.1, on the reverse strand, counting down.
GGCCAACTCAGCGACGGCTGCCCGGCTTCTTGTCGTGCGGTCGAGCGATGGAACGACCGTCCTCGGCAATGTCACCACCCACGAGGAAGACATGAGGGACGGCCCACCCGCCAGACTCGCCGCAGATGATGTCTGTCGTCCGGATGCGACCCTCCGTGATCTTCATGAACCCATGGGGAACGGCTTGCTGCTCGATTTCGGTCATTTGCTGGAAGAGGGTGCGGGGACATCGATTATCGGGCAGCGCCTCGCATTGGGTCGATGTCTGCAATCGTGGGCCAGCGAGACGTCGGCGAGCGGGCCGTCCTGCGAGATGCGGACGTTCTGAAACGTCTGCGTGAACGGCGGACCGCCGAAGACACCCTGTAGAAAAGCGTCGTCGTGGCGCGTGGAATGGGCAACGTCGTCTGAGCGTCGCACGGTGGCGCGATCGCCATCAGGAAAGCGATGGCTGCCATTTTCGAGCGGAACATGGAGTGGGCCTCCTCACGAAAGGGGTTGCAAGCTGAGTCGACGCCCATCGTCGTTCGTCGGGCCGTCGCCCGTTGATGCGCGTGTAAGACTTGTTGCACAAGTCGCCTTCATCCTGCTGCTCGGCGT
>CAZZVH010000258.1:0-5767 GCA_964657365.1 uncultured Burkholderiaceae bacterium | reverse complement strand
CATCCGCCATTTCAAGGTGTCCAGGCTGCCCGACATGCACGACGGCGTGGTGCGTGCCTACACCATGATCGCCACCGACATCACCGAGCTGCGCGACAACGAGCGCCATCTCGAGCGGGCCAATGCCGCACTGTTCGAAGCGGAACGGTTCGCCCGCAACATCGCCGACAACCTGCCGGTCCGCGTCGCCTACTGGGACCGGGAGCTGCGCTGCCGATTCATCAACCGGGCCTACCGTGCCTGGTACGCGGGCGACTCGGATTCGATGATTGGTCGGCCCCACGACGAGATCTTCGACGACCCGATGCTGGCGTTCCGCATGGAAAAGCTGCGCGACGCGCTGGAGGGTCGCGCGGTCGAGTTCGAACGCGAGGACGTGGGCCCGGGCAAGGCCATGAGCCGCTCGCACGTCCATCTGATCCCCGACCTGCACGGCGGAGTCGTGCACGGTGTGTTCGTGCTCGGAATCGACATCACGGAGCAGCACCGGGACCAGACCGCCATGCAGGCGCTGAACGAGCAGCTCGTCGTGGCGCGCGACCGGGCCGAAGCGGCGGCCAAGGCCAAGGCGTCGTTCCTGGCCAACATGAGCCACGAGATCCGGACGCCGATGAACGCGATCATCGGCCTGACCCACGCCCTGCGCCGCGGCAGCCACGACCCCGAGAGCACGCAGCGCCTGTCGCGCATCTCCGACGCCGCCGGCCTGCTGCTGCAGATCATCAACGACGTGCTGGATCTGTCGAAGATCGACGCCGGCAAGTTCGACGTCGAGTCGTCGCCGTTCGAGATCGCGACGATGCTGTCGCGCTCGTGCAGCCTCGTCGCCGAGCCGGCGCTGGACAAGGGGCTGGCATTGACGTGGTCCGCCGTCGGCCTGCCGAGCCACGCCATCGGCGATGCGACCCGCATCTCGCAGGCGCTCGTCAACCTGGTCGGCAACGCCGTCAAGTTCACCGAGCGCGGAACGATCGAGGTGCGCAGCGCCGTCGTCGAGTCGGACGACGAGTCGCTGCTGGCCCGCTTCGAAGTCCAGGACACGGGCATCGGCATCCGGCCCGACCGCCTGGCCCGGATCTTCGACGACTTCGAGCAAGCCGACGTGTCGACCACGCGTCGATTCGGCGGCACCGGGCTCGGCCTCGCACTCACCCGGCGCCTGGCACGGCTCATGGGCGGCGACGCGGGCGCGCGCAGCGAGCCAGGGGTCGGCAGCACGTTCTGGATCACGGTGCGCCTGCGCCACGCGGCGGACCGCCAGCTGTTGACAGCCGACGCAGCCTCGTCCCGCACGGAGGAATCCGCGCTCGATCTGTCCGCAGAGATCGACCTGCGGGCGCGGCATGCCGGGGCGCGCGTGCTCGTCGCCGAGGACAACGTCGTCAACCAGGAGGTCGCCCTGTTCCTGCTGAAGGCCGCCGGCCTCGACGTGGACGTGGCCGCCGATGGCCGCGAGGCGGTCGCGATGGTCGACGCCAACGACTACGCCCTGGTGCTGATGGACATGCAGATGCCGCGGCTCGACGGTATCGGCGCCTGCAGGGCGATCCGGCTCGACCCCCGGCATGCCAACCTGCCGATCGTCGCCATGACGGCCAATGCGTTCAACGAGGACCGCGTCGCGGCACTCGAGTCCGGCATGAACGACCATGTGCCGAAGCCGGTCGACCCGCCCGCGCTCTACCGCACCCTCGCCCGCTGGCTCGACTGGCGTGCCGCCCGGCTGCAGCAGGCCGCTGGCAGCGGCGATGCAGGACTGATCGCCGCGCTGCACGGCATCGACGAGCTCGACGTCGACGGCGGCATGGCCTTCTTCGCCGGCAAGGCGTCGCCCTACATCGCCGCCCTGCGCGAGTTCGTGCGGATGTACGCCGACGGCCTGCCAGTCACGGGCGGCACGATCGCCGGGCTGCGCCGCGAGCTGCACGGCAGCGGCAGCGCCTGTGCCTGCGTCGGCGCCGCGTCACTGGGTGCGCTCGCCCAGGACATGCTGGCCACCGTCAAGCAGCATAACGAGGAACGCGACCGCGCCGCGACGGCTGCCTGCGAGGCGGAGTTCTCCACGCGCTTGCAGGCGTTGAGCCGCCGGATCGACGAACGGCTGTCGCCGCGCGCCGACGGCGCGGCCGATCACTGATACGTCAGCGTGACGACCAGCGTGTCGGCGAAGATGCCGGGCACGACGGTCGACTGGCCACCGGGAATGCGACCGTAGATGGTCCAGATCTGGGGCGTCGCGATACCGGCGACGTCGAGCGTCACGGAGCCGGTGAGGGTACCGGTGCCGCTCGAACCGTCGCCGAGCACCTGCGAGTACAGCACCGACGTGTAGAGGTTGTAGGCCAGCTTGTTCGCTCCCGACGACATCTGCCTGGCGGTGAAGCTGTTGCTGGTGCCGGTGCCGACGGTGACCGTCACCGGGATGAGCAGGCCGACCACGCCGCCGCAGCTGACCCGGATGGAGCCGGTCGAATCGTCGTTCGACCCCGACAGCGGGTTGTAAGGCGAGAAGACGACGTTGGTGATGGTCGTGTTGCAGCTGCACACGGCGATGCAGAGTGCGTTGGCGGCGGCCGGCAGGAAAAGCATCGCCGCGCCGAGGCAGATGGCGGCACGCCGGGCACGCAGCGCGCGGCCGAGCAGGATGAGAAAAGCGGTCATCGACATGTCGCCACTCCGAGATCGGGAACGTCGTCTCCGGCCGGCTGCCAGGCGAGGTCGAACTTGCACGAGCCCTCCGGCCACGTGGCGACGTAGGTGCCGCGATCGGCGAGGCCGACCAGGAACAGGCGCCCTTCGTAGCCGACCGGGAAATCGCGGCGCTGGCCGTCGGCACGCACCATGCTGCCCGGCGGCACCGGCTTGCCCTGGGCATCGACGACGCGCAGCGTGGCCGAGCGCGCGTGCTGCACCGGGAACAGGATCGAGACGCCGGCGCGGGCCGCGGGCGCGACGATGACGTCGAGGCTGTCGACCTGCGCGTCGAGCGGCAGGTCGGAGGCGTCGATGCCGATGCGGTTGTTCTCGTAGCCGCGCAGGCCACCGACGAAGGCGTGGCCCTTGTCGTCGGTCCGGGCGACGACCTGGTTGTCGCGCGTCACGCGCACGCCGCCGAAGTCGCCGACCTCGACGACCGCGAAGCTGCCTTCGATGCGGCGCGCCAGGAACACGCCTTCGGGCATCAGCGCGACGCCGCCGGACGCGCCGATCCGGAACGACTCGTCGTTCCGCTGCCGCGCGACCCCGACGTTCATCAGCGCGGTGTCGGTCTGCCAGAAGCCCTCGCCGAGCACGCGCTGCGAGTCGCCGCCCTCGAGCAACGCGCGATAGCCGAAGCCGGGTCCGGCAGGCGGGCTCGATTGCAGCTGCAGAGTCGACTGGTTGGTCCGGGTGGCCGGGTTCATATCGTCCTGTGCATGGTCGCGGCTGCGGTACAGGCTCTCGGTCGCGCTGCTGTCGCCGCCGAACGACTGCGTGAAGAAGACGCCGAACGAGAAGCCACGCGAATCGCCCATCGTCTTGCTGGCATAGAAGCTCGCATAGCCGAGCCAGCCGGCCCGGTGCCCGTAATTGGCGGAAAAGGTGCGAAAGCTGCCGCCGGCCCAGTCGGACTGCACCAGCGCGTTGACGCCGACGCCGCCCGAGCCGAGGCTGGTCGCCGCGCTGGCGTTGAAGGAGACGCGCTGCGGCGGGGCGCCGGCGTACGACTGGCCGACCTGCACGAAGTTGCGCGTCGCATACCGGCCCTGCAGCGAGGCGCTCCACTCGCTCGACTGGCGTTCGAAGCCGCCGGTGACCAGCGTTCCGCCGCCGGTATCGCCATGGCTCGCCGCGACCGATGCGTTGACGGTCGCCGCGTTGTCGACGAGCAGGATGCCGCCCGCGCCGGCCGTCAGCTGGTTCTGCAGGAGCTCGACGCGGAACTCGCGGGTGAAGGTGCTGGTCACGCCGGCGCGGTCGGTGCCGACGGCCAGGACGCGGCCGTACCGGAAACTGTCGAGCCCGTAGTTCTCGCGCACGGCGCCCAGCTCGAACGAGAAGTCGTGCAGGTCCGGCTTCAACAGCGACGGCGTCACGTAGTACGGTTGCACGATCACCTGCTCTCGGCCGAGCAGGTCGTGCACCACCATCTTGATCTGGCCCTGCCCGGTGACGACAGGCACGTCGGGCAGGTCGAACGGGCCAGGTTGGACGGTGCCCTGCAGCTGGTGGGTGTTGTTGACGTAGAGGTCGACGATCGAGGGCACGGTCGCTTCGCCGCGCACGCCGGGCAGCGGGAACGCGACGAAGCCGGGCCGGGTCGAGAAGTCGGTGCTCCAGCGGATGCCGCCGAAGCGCACCGCCCGGCCCCACTGGCCGACGGCGCCGAGGGTGTCGCCGATCTGGATGCTGGAGAGGTCGTCCGGCCGGTCGATGCTCCAGGTCGAGTCGAGCCGCGTGACGGCCGGGCCGGTGCCGATCGTGCCGGCGCGTGTCACGACCGACGTGCGGCCACCGCCCAGCGCGGTCGAGCCGCCGACGTCGAAGACCGCCGCGGCCGTGGTCGTGCGTTTCGCCGGTGCGGGAGGGGAATCGGTCTGGGCGCTGACGTCGTAGTTGACGTAGCCGCCGTTGACCGACGGCAGCTGCAGTGCCTTCGGCTGGCTCGCGACCTCGACGCCGTTGCGACGGAAGGCGCTGGCGCCGACCTCGATGACCAGCGTCTGATCGCGCGGCTCGATGTGCCAGCGCAGGCCGTCGATGCCGTCGAGACGCAGGTAGTCGGCGTTCTCGAAGCGCAGGCGGGGGCCCGCGGGCGGCGTGATGTGCCAGTCCACCAGCGCCTGCACCGGCACCGCCAGCCAGCCGCCGACCAGGCGGTAGGCCACCACCGAGCCGTCCTGGTCGACGCCGTTGATGCGCACCGCCAGCAACTCGACCGACGCACCGGCCGGCAGGCCGGGCAACGACGGCTGCGGGTCGAACGGGAGCACGGGGCGCGGCGCCTCGGCGGCGATGGCGGCGCGCATCCCGGACAGGCTCAGCAACGCCGCGGCAAGAACCGCTGCAAGGCGGGACCCATGCACGCTCGGCTCACCGACGGGCCAGGGCGACCGGCACTTCGTACGGGCCCTGGTCGGTGGCGATCTCGAGCAGCAGCTTGTCGCCTGCCTTCGCCACCTGGTTCGGAACACGGAACTTGCGGCCCTCGCCCGGGAACACGACCTCGGCGACCGCCTGGTCGGCGCTCGGCGCCGCCGCCGGATCGCCATCGGCGCGCACGCGCAGGCGGCCGACGCGGACGTGGACGTTGCCCTCGTTCTCCAGGCTGGCGACGATGGTGCCGTCGGCCTCGCGGGTCGCGGCGAAGCGCGGCGCCTTGACGACGTTGAGCGGCGCGACGTAGACCGGCACTCGCAGCGCCATGAGGACACGGACCTGGCCGGCGACCACGGCCTCGCCCGGCAGGGGCGGTGTCGGCACCTCGCGCAGGACGATGCGGTAGGTGCCTTCCTGGGTCGGCTGCGCCGCCTTGCGCATACCGATGCGCACCACCTGTGTCTGACCGGGCGTGACGGTGAAGATCGCCGGATTGACGATCATGTCGACGGTCGGTCCGTCCTCGTCCTGCTGCGGGCCGATCCGGCGCCACTGGATCACCTCGGCTTGCATGACGACCGTGTTGCTGCCGTTGTTGACGACGTTGACGGTGCCCCGGTCGTTGGCCTTGTCGAGGTGGACCGACACCGGCGAGACGCCGATGTCGGACGCGCGTGCGGGCACGGCG
>CAZZVH010000257.1:0-5795 GCA_964657365.1 uncultured Burkholderiaceae bacterium | reverse complement strand
GCGGCAGAAGCCAGTGACGCCGAGGCGCGTGAGGTCGCCGCCGTTCTTGCCGGCGTCGTCCTTTCCGGCATCGTCCTTCTTGGCGCCGTCGGCGCCGTCCTTCGAGTCGCCGCCCTGGTCGTCCTTCTTGTCGGGCGCGTCGTTCTTCGTCTTCTCTTCGGCGTGCTCGAAGGCGCGGCCGCCCTCGACGAAGCCGTCCTGAAAACCTTCTCGGTAGCCCAGGCGGTACGGGGCGGGGCTGGCTGGCGGGGAAAGGGCGTCGTCCATCGGGCGGCGTTCGGAAAGTCGGTCCGAAGCGCCTTAGGCAATCGACGGGCCCCGCGGCCCGTGGGATCAATCCTCGTAGTAGCGCGGAATCGGCCCGTTGTGGGGCGTCTTGCGATCGGAGAGATCGAAGCCGAGCTTGTCGACGAAGCACCATCCCCACCCTTCAGGCGGGTCGTAGCCTTCGATGATCGGGTGCTGGGTCGCCTTGAAATGCGCTGTCGCGTGCCGGTTCTTGGAATCGTCGCAGCAACCGACGTGGCCGCAGGCCCGGCAGATGCGCAGGTGCAGCCACTCCTCACCCATCTTCAGGCATTCCTCGCAGCCGAGGGCGCTGGGTGTCACGGTGCGGATCGTGTCCAGGTGCGTGCAATGGCGGCTCATCGGCCTCCTCCACGTGTTGCGTCGAGACGCTGGTGCCGGCTGTCCGAATCGAACGGACGACCTTCCGCTTACAAGGCGGGTGCTCTACCAGCTGAGCTAAGCCGGCGCGCGCGAAGTGTAGCGCTGGTCACCGCCGCCATGCGGCCACCGGACCCTGCGCAAGCGCCGGCCCGGCCGTCAGCGCGACGTCGTGCGCATGCCGAGCAGCGTGTAGAGCGGGCACAGGGCGACCGCGCCGGTCAGGATCAGCACCACGCCGATGTAGCCCCACGCGCCGATCGAGCCCGTCGCGGCCAGGCCGATCAGGGCAGCGCCGAGGAGGACGCGGATGGCGCGATCGATGTTTCCCACGTTCAGTCGGCTCATGTCGTTTCCTTGGTGGCCATGCTTCAGATGGCGCGTGAGAACTGGCCGCGGCTGCGGTCGTCCTGGAGATGGCGGTCGAACACCATCGCGATGTTGCGCACGGCGAACCAGCCGAGCGGTGTCACGTCGATGGCGGCCTGCCCGACGGCGACGAGTCCGTCCTGCTCGAACGGCTCCAGGGCGCGGAGCTCGGCGGCGAAGGCCCGTCCGAAGTCGATCCCATGCGCGTGCGCGACCGCGTCGAACGCGACCCTGCCCTGGCACATCAGCGCCATGATGACGTCGCGGCGAAGCAGATCGTCGGGCGTCAGCGCGACGCCGCGAGCGACGGCGAACCGACCGCGCGAGACCTCGTCCTGCCAGTCGGCGAGGGTCTTCGCGTTCTGGCTGTAGGTGGCGCCGATGCGGCTGATGGCGGAGACGCCCAGGCCGATCAGGTCGCAGTCCGGGCGCGTGCTGTAACCCTGGAAGTTGCGATGCAGCCGGCCTTGTCGACGCGCGACGGCGAGCGCGTCGCCCGGGAGCGCGAAATGGTCCATGCCGATGTAGCAGTAGCCGTTCTCGGTGAAGCCCTGGATGGCACGCGCGAGCATCGCGAGCTTCATCGACGGCGCCGGCAGCGACGCGGCATCGATCCGGCGCTGCGGCTTGAAGCGTTGCGGCAGGTGCGCATAGGCGTAGAGCGCGATGCGGTCCGGCTTCAGGGCCGACACCTGGGCGACGGTGCGCGCGAACGACGCCGCCGTCTGCATCGGCAAGCCGTAGATCAGGTCGACGTTGGTCGACGTGAAGCCGAGCTCGCGGGAGGTCTCGAGCAGGCGTTTCACGCTCTCGATGCTCTGCACGCGATGCACGGCGGCCTGCACGCCCGGGTCGACATCCTGGACGCCGAAGCTGACCCGGTTGAATCCGAGCGTCGCCAAATGGCGCAGCCGCTGCGCATCGACGGTCCGCGGATCGATCTCGATCGAGACCTCCGCATCGGCGGAGAGGGCGAATGCGCGCTGCAGCATCGTCATCAGTCGCTGCAGCCCGGCATCGCCGAGAAAGGTCGGCGATCCGCCACCCAGGTGCAGCTGCGTCACGGTCTGGCGTGCGCCGAGCGCGTCGGCGGTCAACGCGATCTCGGCCTCGAGCGTGTCGAGGTACGGCGCGGCGCGCTCGTGGTGGCGCGTCACGACCTTGTTGCAGGCGCAGTAGTAGCAGACCGATTCGCAGAACGGGATGTGCACGTACAGCGACAGCGGCATCGCTCCGGCGTGGCCGGAATGGCCCGCGGCGCGCGTCCGCAAGGCGCGCAGGTGGTCGAGCGGGCCGAACGTGTCGGCGAACCGGTCGGCCGTCGGGTAGGACGTGTAGCGCGGGCCCGGCGTGTCCAGCCTGCCCAGCAGCTCGGCCGACAGCACGGGCAGATCGACGTCGGCGAGGGCTTCCATGGGCAGGACTCTGCGCCGCACAGGCCGCACGCGCCTTGATCCATCGCAACACCCGACGCCGCGGACGCTAGTGCAATCGGGCCAAGGACGAGCCCTTCGTCCACCCTTGAAGGAACCGATGAACACCATGAGCAAGTTCGCAGCGCTGCTGCTCGCCGCCGGTACCGGCCTCTCGATGTCGGCGCCCGCCGCCGCGCAGGGCCTGCCCTGGCTGGTCCGGGTCCGGGCCGTCGACCTGCTCAGCGCGAACCGGGATTCGACCGGCCTCGACCTGTCGATCAACAACAAGATTATCCCCGAGCTGGACGTGTCCTACCTCTTCACGCCGCAATGGTCGATGGAGCTGGTCCTGACGTATCCGCAGCGGCAGACGATCCGCTCGGGCGGCGTCGACATCGGCTCGCTGCGCCACCTGCCGCCCACCTTGACAGGGCAATACCGGTTCACGTCGATGGGCCCGTTCGTGCCTTACCTCGGCGCCGGCTTGAACTACACGCGCTTCTCGAACGTGTCGTTCGACCCTGCCGTGCAGGCCGCATTGCAGCCGAGCCTGAGCCAGAACAGCTTCGGCTTCGCAGGGCAGGTCGGCTTCGACTACGCCTTGACGACGAACACCGTGTTCAACATCGACGTGAAGAAGGTGCAGATCCGCACCGACGTGAAGTCCGCCGGAACCAAGGTCGGCGAATTCAAGGTCGACCCATGGCTCATCGGCGTCGGCATCGGCTACCGCTTCTGATGATTCCGCACCGCAAGGTCATCCGTTCCTGGCTCGCGCCGATCGCCGGGAAAAGCACCGGGCGCGCGTTGCTGCTGGTGGCGACGGACGCCTTGCTGCTCGTGGCATCGATGGCGACGACGATCCTGGCGAAGGCCGCGGCGTTGCAGTTGCTCGCCGCCTGCGCGACAGGCGTGGTGATCAGCCGCCTCTTCATCATCGGCCACGACGCCTGCCACCAGAGCCTGACGCGGCACCGCGCCTTCAACCGATGGCTCGGCCGGCTGGTCTTCCTGCCGTCGCTCACGCCCTTCAGCCTCTGGGAGGTGGGCCACAACGTGGTCCACCACGGCTACACCAACCTGCGTGGCTTCGACTTCGTCTGGCAGCCCCGCTCGTTGCAGGAGTACCGGGCCCTGCCGCCGTGGAAGCAGCGCATCGAACGCATCTACCGCAGTGGCTGGGCGCCGTGGCTCTACTACCTCGTCGAGATCTGGTGGAAGCGCATGTTGTTTCCAGACCGGGCGGCCATGCCGACGCGGCGCGGCGTCTTCGTCCGGGACAGCCTGCTGGTCACCGCGTTCGCCGCGGCGTGGATCGGCGGGCTGGTCGCCGTCGCGGCATCGACCGGCCAGTCGGGCTGGTGGCTCGTCGCGGTGGCGTTCGTGCTGCCGTTCATGGTCTGGAACGGGATGATCGGCTTCGTCGTCTACGTGCACCACACGCATCGCGGCGTGGCCTGGTACGAGGACAAGCGAGCCTGGTCGGCGTCGCAGCCTTTCGTGTCGACGACCGTGCACCTGACGTTCCGGTCGGTGATGGGCAGCGTGCTGCACCACATCATGGAGCACACCGCGCACCACGTCGACATGGGCGTGCCGCTCTACCGCCTGAAGCGCGCCCAGGCGCTGCTCGAGCAGAAGCTGCCCGGCAGCATCGTCGTGCAGCCGTTTTCCTGGCGCTGGTACGCCGACACCGCGAAGTGCTGCAAGCTCTACGACTTCGACGCGCGCCGCTGGACCGATTTCGAAGGCCGGCCCGTCGCGCCCGCCTGACCGGACGGTTGTTCCGAGCCAGGATGCAGCCCGCTCACGACGACACCGACGACGAGGCGGCATGCACCGTCTGGACCGATGCGCCCGACGGCCACCGGGCCGGCCGCTCGCAGCTGCAGCTCGCAGGGCTCTTCTGTGCCTCGTGCGCGGGCATCGTCGAGCAGGCGTTGCTGAGGGAACCCGGCGTTCGCGACGCGAGAGTCAGCTACGCCAGCCAGCGCGCCAGCGTGCTCTGGGACCCGGCATCGACACGGTTGTCGTCGCTGCTCGGCGCCGTGCGCCGGGCCGGCTATTCGGCGGAGCCCGACGCGGCCGCGCCGGCGCGGGCAATGCGGCAGGGCGAAGAGCGGGCCGCGCTCTGGCGGCTGTTCGTCGCCGCGTTCTGCATGATGCAGGTGATGATGTACCAGGCTCCGCTCTACTTCGCGGAGCCCGGCACGTTGACCGCCGATCTCCGCTCGTTGCTGCTCTGGGCGGCGTGGCTGCTCAGCATTCCGGTCGTCGTCTTCGCGTCCGCACCCTTCTTTCGCGACGCGTTCTCCGGCTTGCGACGCGGCCGCGTCGTCATGGACCTGCCGGTCTCGCTCGGCGTCGCGATCACGTTCGTCGTCAGCTCCGTCGCCACGTTCGATCCGGGCGGCGTGTTCGGCCGGGCCGCGTACTTCGATTCGCTGACCATGTTCGTCACCTTCCTGCTGGGCGGACGCTATCTCGCCCTGACGATGCGCAACCGGGCAGCGTCGACGCTCGAGGACGCCGCAACGCGCCGGCCCGATTCGGTTCGACGCATCGAGGCCGACGGCAGCACGACGTCGATTCCCCTGCGCCGGCTGCGCCGTGGCGACCGGATCCGCGTCCTCGCAGGCGATGCGTTCCCCGCCGACGGGCCGCTCGTCGACGGCAGCACCGATGTCGACGAATCGCTGCTGACCGGCGAATCGAGGCCGGTCGCCAAGGGCGTCGGCGACGAGGCGATCGCGGGCAGCATCAACCTGCGTGGCGCCGTCGTGCAGAGCGCCGAACGGATCGGCGCCGACACGCGCTACGAAGGCATCGTGCGCCTGATGCATGCCGCGCTGACCGACCGGCCCGAGATGCTGCGCGCTGCCGACCGCATCGCCGGACCCTTTCTCTGGGCCGTGCTGGCGCTGGCGGCAAGCGCAGCGGCCGCCTGGTCGTTCGTCGATCCGTCGCGCGCCGTCTGGGTCGCCGTCTCGGTCCTGATCGTGACGTGCCCTTGCGCGCTGTCGCTGGCCGCGCCGGCCGCGCTGCTCGCCGCGGCGAGCGCGCTGGTGCGTCGCGGGGTTCTGGTGCAGCGCCTCGACGCCCTCGAAGCGCTCGCCGGCATCGACGTGCTGTGCTTCGACAAGACCGGCACGCTCACCGACAACAAGCCACGCCTGCGCAGCATCGTCGTCGACGCCGCGGCCGGGCGACTGCGCCTCGACGGGCACGGCGTGCGCGCCATCGCGGCATCGCTCGCCGCCTTGTCGTCGCACCCGCTGTCATCGGCGATCGCCCTGGCGGTGCACGAGCCAGCCTCGGGATCCATCTTGCGCTGGACGGATGTCC
>CAZZVH010000256.1:0-5797 GCA_964657365.1 uncultured Burkholderiaceae bacterium | reverse complement strand
TGGGTCGAGACGTACCACGGGTCGTGCATCGGCGGCCTCCGCACGATCGACGAGCAGCGGGACTACACGGGCCACGACCTGCTCTTCCAGGGTTGCAGCGGCGTCGACATGAGGCGGCGGACCGAATCCTGCGACGACACGCCGATCCCGCCGGCATGCAAGTGGACGAGCTACGCCCACCAGACGAAGGCAGGCCTGGCGAAGACGCTCGACAGCGGCACCGATTGCGGATCGTCGGGCGGATCGATCGACCCGAACGACAAGAGCGGCTTGGTCGGCGACGGCTCGACCGGGCATTTCGTGCGTGGCAGCGTTCCGCTGAGCTACCAGATCGCTTTCGAGAACCAGGCGACGGCCAGCCTGCCGGCGGCCAACGTGGTGGTCAGCGACCAGCTCGATCCGACCCAGGTCGACCTCGCCACGCTCACGCTCGGCTCGGTGTCGTTCGGCGGCATCACGGTCAGCGTGCCGCCGGGCCTGAGCAGCTACTCGACGATCCAGCCGATCGACGCGACGATGTCGGTGCGCATCCAGGGCAGCCTCGACACGACCACCGGCATGCTGAAGTGGACGTTCTCGACGCTCGATCCGGCGACCCACCTGCCGCCGTCGGATCCGAGCATCGGCTTCCTGCCCCCCGACACCGACGGCATGAAAGGCCAGGCCGCGGTGATCTTCAATGTCGCGTCGAAGCGCGGGCTGGCCGAGGGCGCGAGCATCTCCAACACCGCGTCGATCGTCTTCGACACCAACGCGGCCATCGCGACGCCGACGTGGGTGAACAGGCTCGACAACATCGCACCCGTGAGCCACGTCGTGGCACTGGCGCAGCAGGGATCGTCGGCGTCGTTCGACGTCACCTGGTCGGGCACGGACGCCGGCTCGGGCGTGAGCACCTACAAGGTCTTCGTCTCGGACAACGGCGGTGCGTTCTCGGTCTGGCAATCGAACGTCGCCACCACGACGGCGACCTACGCCGGCACCACCGGCCACGTCTACGGCTTCTATGCCGTGGCGACCGACGGCGCAGGCAACGTCGAGGCGGCGAAGACCGCGGCCGAACAGAGCATCACCGCCGGCGCCGCGGCGTCGACCACGGAAGGAAGCGGCGGCGGCGGTGGCGGCTGCACGATCGGCGGCGACGGTCGCGGCGACCCGACCTTGCCGGTGTCCGTGATCCTCGCGGCCGGTGTCCTGGGGCTTCTCAGGCGACGAGCATCGACGCGCCGTAGAGCAGCAGGTTGAAGTACGCGTGCAGCAGGGCGGGCGGCCAGATCCGGCCGCTCCGCTCGCGGGCGATGCCGTAGACGAGCGAGACCGGCAACACGGCCAGGGCGGCCAGCGGCGGGTGGCGCCAGAGATGCGCGGCGGCGAAGACGACGCTGGTCACGACGTTGCTCGCCGTCAGCCACGGCAGCAGGGCATCGCGCCAGCCTTTCCTGCCGAACCAGTGCGCGAGGCCCGGCTGCACCGCGCCGCGAAAGACGATCTCCTCGGCGACCGACGCGAGGCAGAGCACTGCGAGGTCGCGAACGGGCTCGTGCGTGGCCATCCCGCCGCCCATCGACGCCGCCGCGAAGGCGACGGGTGGCGCCGCCAGGGCGCACGTCCACCAGAACGCGCGCGACCACGGTGTGCGCGCTTCGGCGGTGCCGGCCATGCGGCTCAGGCGTCGAGGTCGCGCGCCGCTCTGGGCCGGCCGGTCACCGTGGCGACCAGCGCCGGCCAGCGGGCATCGCCGTGCAGGGCGACGAAGCTGAGATCGGACGGGATGTAGAGCGCGTTCGGATCGCGCGTGGCGTCGGCCTCGCGCAGCAGCTCGAACGCCACGTCGGGCCGCTGCGACCGCGTCGCCACGATCGCCAGCACGTAGGGCGAGACGACGTGATCGCCGAAGCGCGCGTGCAGCTCGGCGACCAGTGCATCGGCGCGGTCGATGTGCCCAGCAGCCGCGAACGCGCCCGCGAGGCTTGCCACGCATCCCGGATGGTCCGGGAGCGTCTCGCAAAGCCGCGTGTAGATGGCGACGGCACGCTCGTGCTCGTTGCGGGCCAGCGCCAGCACGCCTGCCAGCCCGTGCGCGCCGAGGCTCTCGGGTGCGATGTCCAGCATCGCGTCGAGTTCGGCCTGGGCGTCGTCGAGACGCCCCTGGCGAATCCGCAGGTTGGCCAGGTGGGCGCGCGAATTGACGTAGAGCGGATCGATGTCGCGCGCCAGCAGCAGCTCGCGTTCCGCCTCGGCGTCGAGGCCGCGCATGACCAGATGGCAGCCGTAGGCCGAGTGCACGAAGGCGTCCTTCGGCGCCAGGCTCGCCGCGCGGCGGAAGCTGCGTTGCGCCGCCGGCCAGTCGCGTTCGTACTGGTTCTGCACGGCGCCCAGCAGCGTGTGCGCCGTGGCGTGCTCGGGCTCGAGCGCCAGTGCTTGCCGCAGGGCCTCGGCGGCGTGCTCGGTGGCGATGGTCGGTGGATGGTGCCAGCCGGTCGCGAGATTGAGCCAGGCGCGTGCCATGCCGACGAAGGCCTGGGCGGTCGGCGGCGCCGCGCGCAGCGACGCGTCGAAGCGCTCGAGCGCGGTCTCGAGGGTCTGCCGCGACAGGGCCTCGCGCAGGAAGTGCTCGCCGCGAGCGATCAGGTCGGCAGCGCGCCGGGCCGCCTCGTCGGGCGGCGACCGCTCCTCGCGCGCGGAGACGAACGGCACGTAGCTGCCGACCGGCAACTCGATGCGCAGGGAGGCGGTGCGACCCTCGCCGCGGTGATAGGCGTCGAGCCGGCTGCGCAGGCGCCTCGCCTCGACCCGGACGATGCTGTCCAGTTTCGGATCGAAGCGTGCCGCCGGCCGGCCGAACACCTCGACTGCGATGACCGTCTCTTTCAGCGCCGCGAAGTCGCCGTCGAGCGCGTGCTCGACGAGATAGCGGAGCATGGCGCGGTGCCGCGGCGCAGAGCGGAAGGCCGTGCTGCCTTCGAGCTGGGCGAGCGAGAGCTCGACATGCTCCCGGGAGGGCGCGACGGGGCTAGCGTCGAACTCGCGCTTCATGGATCGATCGGGTCGGGTGGGATGCCAGCACTCTAAGGGATGGCCGCCACGGCTCCCCGTCCTGCCCGAAGTCATCGGGACGAGCGGGCGGCACGGCCGGCTGTCGGCCACTTTGGTGCGGCCACCCGCCCTCATTAGGTGCGACAGCAGGACGTCGGCGGCGATCAGAGCGGCCACGCAGCGCTCCCGGCGGACCGGCCGGACGCGCAAGCCGCGCGAGTGGCATAGGCCTTGCGCCGAAGAAGTCCACATGAGCACCACGCCAGTGCAACAGGTTATCAAGGTTCGCCGCGACTACAACAGCTGGGTCGCGCGCGAGACCATGGAGGACTACGCGCTGCGCTTCACGCCGCGCTCGTTCCGCAAGTGGTCGGCGCTGCGCGTCGCCAACACGGCGTTCGGAGCGGCGTCGTTCCTCGTGCTCGAGGCGGTGGGCGGCACGCTGCTGGTCGACTACGGTTTCGTCAACGCCTTCTGGGCGATCCTCGCCACCGGGCTCATCATCTTCCTCGCCGGCTGGCCGATCAGCGTCTACGCGGCCCGCCACGGCGTCGACATGGACCTGCTCACCCGCGGCGCCGGCTTCGGCTACATCGGCTCGACCATCACCTCGCTGATCTACGCGAGCTTCACCTTCATCTTCTTCGCGCTCGAGGCGGCCATCATGGCCTACGCCATCGAGCTCGCCTTCGACATCCCGCCGGCCTGGGGCTACCTGCTGTGCTCGCTGGTCGTCATCCCGCTCGTGACGCACGGCGTGACGACGATCAGCCGGCTGCAGGTCTTCACGCAGCCGATCTGGCTGCTGATGCTGATCGTGCCGCTCGCCTACGTGCTGCACGAACACCCTGGCGTGTTGTCCGAGCTGTGGCGCTACGGCGGCCTCGGCCCCGACGGCAGCCCGCGCCCCGCGGGCTTCGACCTGATGCAGTTCGGCGCCGGCCTGACCGTCGGCATCGCCCTCATCACGCAGATGGGCGAGCAGGCCGACTACCTCCGCTTCATGCCCGAGCCGCAACCGAACCGCCACGGGCGCTGGTGGGCGGGCGTCATCATCGGCGGCCCGGGCTGGGTCGTTCCCGGCGTGCTGAAGATGCTCGCGGGCGCCTTGCTCGCCTACCTCGCGATCGGCTATTCGGTGCCGCCCGACCGCGCCGTCGACCCGACGCAGATGTACCTCGTCGCCTACAACGCCGTCTTCTCCCAGTACGGCCTGGCGGTCGCGGCGACGGCGCTGTTCGTGTTCGTGTCGCAGCTGAAGATCAACGTCACGAACGCCTATGCGGGCTCGCTGGCCTGGTCGAACTTCTTCGCCCGGCTCACCCACAGCCACCCGGGCCGCGTCGTCTGGATGGTGTTCAACACGCTGATCGCGCTGATGCTGATGGAGCTCGACGTCTTCCAGGCGCTCGGCAAGGTGCTCGGCCTGTACTCGAACATCGCCATCTCCTGGATGATGGCGGTGGTCGCCGACCTGGTCATCAACAAGCCGATGGGCTGGTCGCCGGCCGGCATCGAGTTCAAGCGGGCCCATCTCTACGACATCAACCCGGTCGGCGTCGGCGCGATGGGCGTCGCCTCGCTGCTCTCGATCGTCGCCTACCTCGGCGCGCTCGGGCCGCTGGCGCAGGCTTTCTCGGCCATGATCGCGCTGGTCACGGCGCTGGTCGTGTCGCCGTTGATCGCGTGGTGGACCAAGGGCAAGTACTACCTCGCAAGACGCCCCTCGGCCGGGACGCCGACACCGCTCGACAGCGGCGCCTACAAGCGGCTGACCCGCTGCGTCATCTGCGAGCGCGACTACGAGCGCGACGACCTCGCCCATTGCCCCGCCTACCGAGGCGCCATCTGCTCGCTCTGCTGCACGCTCGACGCGCGCTGCAACGATCTCTGCAAGCCGCACGCGCGTCTCTCGGTGCAATGGAACGGCCTGCTGCGCACGCTGCTGCCGCGGCGGGCCTGGCCGTACATCGAGACCGGTCTCGGCCACTACCTGCTGTTGATGGCGGTCGTCGTGCCGCTGCTCGGCGGCCTGTTCGCGATGCTCTATGCGCAGGAGCTGCCGCTGCTGCTCGACGCCGCCACGGCAGGGCCGCTCGCCTTGCGACTCGGCTTCGTCAAGGCGTTCGCGGCGCTGCTGCTGGTGAGCGGCATCGTCGCGTGGTGGCTGGTGCTCACGCACAAGAGCAGGCAGGTGGCGCAGGAGGAATCGAACCGCCAGACGCAGGCGCTCAACGAGCAGACGCAGATCCTGCAGCGCGAGATCGCATCGCACCGCCGCACCGACGAGGAATTGCAACGCGCCAAGCGCAGCGCCGAGCTCGCCAACCAGGCCAAGAGCCGCTACATCACGACGGTGAGCCACGAGTTGCGCACGCCGCTCAACAGCATCCTCGGCTACGCCCAGCTGCTCGAGGAAGACGCCTCGGTGCCGCCGCATCGGCACCAGGCGGTGCGGGTGATCCGGCGCGGCGGCGAGCATCTGCTCTCGCTGATCGAGGGCACGCTCGACATCGCCCGCATCGAGGCCGGCAAGCTGCGCCTCGAGGCCAGGCCGATGCGCTTTCGGGACTGCGTGCAGGAGATCGTGCGCATGTTCGAGCTGCAGGCGGCGGCCAAGGGCATCGAGTTCCGCCGCACCCTGACGGCGCCGCTGCCGGAGATCGTCCGCGCCGACGAGAAGCGGCTGCGCCAGATCCTCATCAACGTGCTCGGCAACGCGGTCAAGTTCACGCACGTCGGCCGGGTCGAGTTCCGCGTC
>CAZZVH010000255.1:0-5802 GCA_964657365.1 uncultured Burkholderiaceae bacterium | reverse complement strand
GTCAGGATCTGACGCTGGAGCGAGGGCGGCGGAGTCGTCTTCGGGAACGTCAGGACGGGTTTCACGCCGAACTTCCCGGTGGCGGTCGGCAGCAGCGCTGCGTCGACGGCCGGGTCGTCGACGTGGTTGATCCCGTCACCGCCGCCCGCACGGCCGCCGCCGCGAAGACGGCGGCGGATGCGCGCCGTCTCGGCGAGCAGATGGCGCGCGACCGCCGTGCCGAGGAAGCCGCCCTGCGCCCAGCCCGTGCCGGATCGCTCGGGCCGGCGAAGGTGGCCGACGCCTCGAGCGCACCGGCCAGACCGAAGCGCAAGGCGAAGAAGAAGGGAGCCGGCCTGCCGAGCGACGATGAATTCGTCGCCCGTTCGCCGAAGACGAAGGTCGCGAAGAGCTGAGGGCTCTCAGCCGGGCACGACCAGCGCGGCGCCGGCCTGCAGGCCCCGGTATCGGTCCCACAGCGTCTCTTGCGATTCGACGCGTTCCGGGTCGACCGGAATGCATGCCACCGGGCAGACCTGCACGCACTGCGGCTCGTCGAAATGGCCCACGCACTCGGTGCAGCGTTTCGGATCGATGACGTAGATCGTCTCGCCCATCGAGATCGCCTGGTTCGGGCACTCGGGCTCGCAGACGTCGCAGTTGATGCACTCGTCGGTGATCAGCAGAGCCATGACGGTCTAGGCTTCAGCGCGTTTCACGCGTTCTCGGAGTCGGTCGAGCACCAAGGGTGACACGAACTTGGAAACATCACCCGAGAGACTGGCAATCTCGCGCACGAACGTGCCCGAGACGAACTGGAACTGGTCGCTGGGCGTGAGGAAGACGGTTTCGACATCGGGCATCAGCTGCCGGTTCATGCCCGCCATCTGGAATTCGTATTCGAAGTCGCTGACCGCGCGCAGGCCGCGGACCACGACCTTGCCCCCCTGGTCGACCACGAAATCGCGCAGCAGGCCGCTGAACGACATCACCTCGACGTTTGGGTATTTCGCGGCCAGCTCGGTCGCGATCTGCAGCCGCTCCGTGACGGAAAACATCGTCCGCTTGTGGTGCCCCGCGGCGACGGCGACGATCAGCCGCTCGAACAGGCGGCTCGCCCGGCGCATCAGGTCTTCGTGACCGAGCGTCATGGGGTCGAAGGTGCCGGGGTACACGGCGGTCAGTCGGGTCACCGAGGTCATGCCTTCTCCAGGCCAGGGACACGCGTGCGTGCGGAAGTCGCGCGCAGTGTAGCCGTGGCCGGTTCAGGCCGCGCCCAGGCGCCGCAGCAGCTGGAAGTGCACCGCACCGGCGCGCGATGCGCGAAACGGCTCGAAGCCCGCGGCGGCAGCGGCATCGGCGTCGAGCGCCGCCGGCGCCTCGACGTAGACCAGGCCGCCGGCAGCCACCACGCGGCTCGCCGCGAGCAGCGCCGGCGCGGCCAGCGGCTGGTCGAACGGCGGGTCGAGGAAGACCAGGTCGAACGCGTCCGGGCCGGCACGGCCCATCCATTGCAGCGCATCGGCCCGCTCGACACGCACCGTGTCGGCATGCAACCGCGCCTTGCTCTCGAGCAGCCGGGCGACCAGCGCCGGGTCGCGCTCGAGCAGCACCACCTCGGCCGCACCGCGCGACGCCGCCTCGAAGCCGAGCGCGCCGGTGCCGGCGAAGGCGTCTAGGCAGCGCCAGCCGTCGAGCGTCTGGCCGAGCCAGTTGAAGAGGGTCTCGCGGACGCGGTCCGGCGTCGGCCGCAGGCCGGGCCGGTCAGGCACCGGCAGCTTGCTGCGCTTCCAGGCGCCGCCGATGATGCGCACCTCGCGCGGCAGGCTCTGGCGCTGCCGGGCGGGCTTCGGCTTCGTCGTCACCATCGCACGGGCAGGCCGTCGCGGGCGAGCTGCGCCTTGGCGTCGCGGACCGAGAACTCGCCGAAGTGGAAGATGCTGGCCGCGAGCACCGCGTCGGCGCCGCCGATGCGGATGCCGTCGGAGAGGTGCTGCAGCGAGCCGACGCCGCCCGAAGCGACCACCGGCACGTCGACCGCGTCGGCCACGGCGCGCGTCAGGGCGAGGTCGAAGCCGATGCGCGTGCCGTCGCGGTCCATGCTGGTCAGCAGGATCTCGCCGGCGCCCTCGGCGGCCATGCGCTTCGCCCAGGCGACCGCGTCGAGGCCGGTATTGCGGCGGCCGCCGTGGGTGTAGACGTCCCACGCGTCG
Organism: uncultured Burkholderiaceae bacterium; assembly: GCA_964657365.1. Lineage (GTDB taxonomy): Bacteria > Pseudomonadota > Gammaproteobacteria > Burkholderiales > Burkholderiaceae_C > Schlegelella_A. The sequence continues at coordinate 3,610 of CAZZVH010000255.1, read as the reverse complement.
GCTTCGCCCTCGCGTCGCTTGGCGTCGATCGCGACGACGATGCACTGCGCTCCGTACTTCGCGGAGGCGTCGCGGATCACCTGCGGATCGGCGACCGCGGCGGAGTTGAAGCTGACCTTGTCGGCGCCGGCATTGAGCAGGCGCCGCACGTCGGCGACGGTGCGCACGCCACCGCCCACCGTCAGCGGGATGAACACCTGCGAGGCGACCGCTTCGATGATGTGCAGGATCAGGTCGCGCCCGTCGCTGGTCGCCGTGATGTCGAGGAAGGTGAGTTCGTCGGCGCCCTGCTCGTTGTAGCGCGCGGCGATCTCGACTGGATCCCCCGCGTCGCGCAGCTCGACGAAGTTGACTCCCTTGACGACCCGGCCGGCCGTGACGTCGAGGCAGGGAATGATGCGTTTGGCAAGCACCACTAGTCCGGCAGCTGGCCGGCCATGCGCAGGATCACGACTTGAGCTCGTCCGCGCGGGCCTGGGCGGCGGTGAAATCCAGGTCGCCGCTGTAGATCGCCCGACCGCAGATCACGCCCTCGATGCCCATGTCCTCGACCGCGCAGAGCCGCTCGATGTCCTCCATCGACGACAGCCCTCCCGAGGCGAAGACCGGGATCGTCAGATGCTGCGCGAGCCGCACCGTCGCTTCGATGTTGATGCCGGTGAGCATGCCGTCGCGGCCGATGTCGGTGTAGATGATGCCTTCGACCCCGTAGTCCTCGAACTTCCTGGCGATGTCGCCGACCTCGTGGCCGGTGAGCTTGCTCCAGCCGTCGGTCGCGACCTTGCCGTCGCGCGCGTCGAGGCCGACGATGATGTGGCCGCCGAAGGCGCTGCACGCGTCGCGCATGAAGCCGGGGTTCTTCACCGCGGCCGTGCCGATGATGATGTAGGCGAGGCCGTCGTCGAGGTAGCGCTCGATGGTGTCGAGGTCCCGGATGCCGCCGCCGAGCTGCACCGGGATCTCGCCGCCCACCTCGGCCAGGATCGACTTCACCGCGCTCTCGTTGACAGGCTTGCCGGCGAACGCGCCGTTCAGGTCGACGAGGTGCAGCCGCCGGGCGCCGGCGTCGACCCAGCGCCTGGCCATCGCCGCCGGGTTCTCGCTGAAGATGGTCGACTCGCTCATGTCGCCCTGCTTCAGGCGCACGCAGTGGCCGTCCTTGAGGTCGATCGCGGGGATCAGCAGCATGGCCGGCTGTGACGAGACGTCAGGGGTTCCAGTGCAGGAAGTTGCGGTACAGGGCCAGGCCGAGGTCGGCGCTCTTCTCGGGATGGAATTGCGTCGCGAAAATATTATCCCGCGCCAGCGCGGAGGTAAAGCGGCCGCCGTAGTCGGTCTCGCCGACGCTGTGGCGCGGGTCCGACGGCCGGGCCTGGTAGCTGTGCACGAAGTAGAAGTGGCTGGCGTCGGGCACGCCCTTCCAGATCGGGTGCGGCCGGGCCTGGCAGACCTCGTTCCAACCCATCTGCGGCACCTTGTAGCGGCTGCCGTCGGGCTGGGTCATGCCGTCCAGACGAAACCGCACGCATTCGCCGGCGATCAGCCCGAGGCCCGGCGTGCCGGCGGGGCCGGCGCCCTCCTCGCTGCGGTCGAGCAACATCTGCATGCCGATGCAGACGCCCATGAGCGGCTTGTTGGCGGCCGCATCGAGAACGGCTTCCTGGAGTCCGGAATCGCGCAGCTCCCGCATGCAGTCTGGCATCGCGCCCTGCCCAGGCAGGACGATCCGCTCGGCGGCGAACACCTCGTCGGGATTCGACGTGACGATCACCTCGAAGCCGCCGACCTCGCGCGCGACATGCGCGACCGCCTGCGACACCGAGCGGAGGTTGCCCATGCCGTAGTCGACGACGGCGACGGTTTTCACGTCAGGCCCGGCCGGGCGCCGGGCCGCCCCAAGGCCGGCCGCGCCCCCTCGGGGGGCAGCGAACGAAGTGAGCGTGGGGGCTCATAGCGATCCCTTGGTCGAGGGGATGGTGTCGCCAACGCGGGGGTCGATGGCGATCGCGGCACGCAACGCGCGGGCGAAGGCCTTGAACACGGTCTCGCACTGGTGGTGCGCGTTCTCGCCGCGCAGGTTGTCGATGTGCAGCGTCACCAGCGCGTGGTTGGCGAAGCCCTGGAAGAACTCGTGCGCCAGGTGAACGTCGAAGCCACCGATCATGCCGGCCTTGAACGGCACGTTCATGACCAGCCCCGGACGCCCGGAAAAATCGATGACGACGCGCGACAGCGCCTCGTCGAGCGGAACGTAGGCGTGACCGTAGCGAACCAGGCCGCGCTTCTCGCCGACGGCTTGCGCCACGGCCTGGCCGAGCGTGATGCCGACGTCCTCGACGGTGTGGTGGCCGTCGATGTGCAGGTCGCCGTGGGCCTCGATCTCGAGATCGATCAGGCCGTGCCGGGCGATCTGCTCGAGCATGTGGTCGAAGAAGCCGATGCCGGTGGAGAGCGTCGACATGCCGGAGCCGTCGAGATCGACGCCGACGCGGATCTGCGTTTCCTTGGTGTCGCGCCGGACCGTGGCGCGGCGTGCCGGCTGGGTGGTGGGCAGGGGTGCGTTCATGGCAGGCTGGCGCGCAAGGCATCGATCATGAGCGCATTTTCCTCCGGCGTGCCGACGGTCAGCCGCAGGCAGCCGGCGAGCAGCGGATGCAGCGCCGCGACGTGCTTGACCAGCACGCCACGCTGTTTCATGCCCTGGAATACCCGGGCGCTGTCCGCGACGCGGACGAGGATCATGTTGGCTTCGCTCGGAAACGCCTCGACGCCAGGCAGCGCACGCAGCGATTCCTGCAGATGCGCGCGCTCGCCGCGCAGCAGCGCCGCCTGCCGTCCGAATTCGTCGGCGTGCTCGAGCGCGAACAGCGTCGCCTCGGCATTCAGGGCGCTGACGTTGTACGGCGGCCGGACCTTGTCGATCTCGTCGATCAGCGCCGCCGGGCCGGCCAGGTAGCCGAGCCGGACGCCGGCGAGACCGAACTTGCTGAGCGTGCGCATCACGAGCACGTGCGGCAGCGTGCCGAGGCGGTCGATCCAGGTGCGCGAGGAAAACGGCTGGTAGGCCTCGTCGAACACGACCAGGCCGTTCTGCCGGCCGACGGCCGCGACGACGCGCTCGACCGCGGCCTCGTCGAACAGGTTCGCGGTCGGGTTGTTCGGGTAGGCGATGTAGGTGACGGCCGGGCAATGCGTCTCGATCGCCGCGACCATCGCGGCCGCATCGAGCTCGAAGCGCGGCGTCAGCGGCACGCCGACGAAGCGGAGGCCCTGCAGCTTCGCCGACATCTCGTACATGACGAAGCCGGGCACCGGCGCGAGGATGCTGGCGCCGGGCCGGTCGCAGGCCAGCGCGAGCAGCGAGATCAGCTCGTCGGAGCCGTTGCCGAGCATCAGCTTGCAGCCGGCGGGGAGCGCGACGTAGCGCGACAACGCCGCGATCACGTCGCCGGCGCAAGCCACCGGATAGCGGTTCAGCGCGACGCGACCGAGCCGCTCGCCGAGCGCCTGCTGCATGGCTTCCGGCAACCGGTACGGGTTCTCCATCGCGTCGAGCTTCACGAGCCCCGCGCTCGGCTGGATCGCGTAGGCGTGCATCGACGTCACGTCC
>CAZZVH010000254.1:0-5812 GCA_964657365.1 uncultured Burkholderiaceae bacterium | reverse complement strand
AACTTCATCGTCCAGGCGCTGCGCGGCGACGACATCACGATCTACGGCGACGGCTCGCAGTCGCGCAGCTTCTGCTACGTCGACGATCTGGTCGAGGGACTGATCCGCGCGATGGCCACGGCCGACGACGTGACGGGGCCGGTCAATCTGGGCAACACGACAGAATTCACCATCCTGGAGCTGGCGACGGCAGTGCTCGCGCTGACGGGCTCGGCGAGCAGGCTGGTGTTCGAGGCGCTTCCCTCCGACGACCCGCGGCAACGCCGGCCCGACACGACACTGGCCCGGGCGATGTTGAGTGGCTGGTCTGCCGGTACCGCGCTGGACGAAGGCCTGCAGCGCACGATCCGCTACTTTCGCGATCTCGCCGCAGCGGATTCGGCGGCGGGCTGATCATCGGGTCGGCGAAGCCCTCATCCCTGGAGACCGCATGTTCGACCACGTCAAGTTCGGAGTCAGCGACTATCCGGCGAGCAAGCGCTTCTTTCTCGCGGCGCTCGAGCCCCTCGGCTTCGCTGTCGTCTCGGAGGGAGCGCCGGCGTACGGCATCGAGCTCGGCCCCGGCGACGAGACGTCGCTGTGCCTGTTCGAATCGGCAGCGCCGCCGGCGCATCTGCACTTGGCGTTCACCGCGAGGACTCGCCAGCAGGTCGATGCGTTCCACCATGCCGCGATCGCGGCGGGTGGCAGCGACAACGGCGCGCCCGGCCTGCGCCCGAACTTCCACGCGAACTACTACGCGGCGTTCGTCATCGCTCCGGACGGGCACAACGTCGAGGCGGTCTGCCACGAGCCCGAGAAGGCCGACCTGGCGTCGGGCGCCGCCGCTCTGGCAGCGCGCCTGATCCGCAATGTCGACGACGCGCCCGCGGAACGACTCGTGCGCGAGCCGCACTACGATTCCACAGGCGCGCGACTGGCCCGTGGAACGGCCGCGCGCGGCTGCGCCGCTGAAGTACCTGTCGATCAGCACCCAGGAAACGCCCGAGATCTGCGAGTACCCGGACTCGGGGAAATTTCTCGCCCAGGCCAGGAACGGCGCCGTCTCCACGTTCGACATCGTCCAGGCCAAGGGCGAGAGTCTCGACTATTGGGAGCGCGAGCCGTAATCTCTGCGCGTGTCCACACCGCCTTCGATGCCCATGCCCGAGCACTCGCCCATCCAGTCGTACTACGCGGCGCGTGCCGACGAGTACGACGCCGTGTACGCCAAGCCAGAGCGCCAGGCCGACCTGCGCCTGGTCGAGCAGTGGCTCCCTGCCCTTCTCGCGGGCCGGCGCCTCCTCGAGATCGCCTGCGGCACGGGGTACTGGACCCGGTTACTGGCGCCGGTGACGGCGTCGATCGTGGCCATCGACAGCGCCGAGGAGACGCTCCGGATCGCTCGGGCGCGCGTTCCGGCGGGCAACGTGTCGTTCGCCGTCGGAGACGCCTATGCGCCGGCGACGCCGGGCGGTCCGTTCGATGCCGCATTCGCCGGTTTCTGGTGGTCGCACGTACCGCATGAACGGCTGGGCGAATTCCTCCATGCGATGCACGCGGCGCTGGAGCCGGGCGCGAAGGTCGTCTTCCTGGACAACCGTTTCGTCGCCGGCAGCTCTTCAGCGGTCTCGGAGCCGGACGCGCACGGCGATACCCATCAGTCGAGACAGCTCGCCGATGGTTCCACCCACCGCATCATCAAGAACTTTCCGAGCGAAGCGCAGTTGCTCGCGGCGATTGCGGACGTGTCGGGCGTCGCGCCGCGCTATACGAGCTGGCCGTATTTCTGGGCGATCGACTACGTCACCCCCGCCGATCGCCCTGCCCTTCATTCCGGCCTGCGCAGCAACGCGTCGGCGAAGTCCAGGTAGTCGTCGCACAGCATGTCGATGGCCGCCTCGACGGCCGGCGACACGCGATGGCTCTCCACCAGGTCGATCAGCACGCGCAGCCGGTCCGAGAGGTTGCCGCGCTCGACCTCGCGCTCCTCCGACAGGTCGGAGCTCGCCAGATCGTCCAGCGAGTCGCCGACCCGTTGCAGGCTTTCCAGGAGGCGCTGTGGCGATTGCATGGGTGATCTCCGCACTGTCGATGACGCTTCATCCTACGCGCCGGAGTCGCGGAAACCCCCGCCCGATTCATGGATTTGCGAGCAGCTCCCGAGCCTTGCCGATTCCGAACTTCCATACCTTGCCGATCTCGATGTGCGGCATCGACGGAATCTCGGCCGGATCGACGGCGACGTCGACGACGACCGGGCCAGGCGTGGCGAGCGCCTCGGCGATGGTGTCGCGCAGTGCGGCAGGCTGCGTGACGCGGAAGCCGCGGCCGCCACAGGCCTGCGCGAACATCGCGAAATCCGGGTTGCGCATGGTGACGCCCTTCTTGAAGGCCGGCATCGCCGCTTCTTCCATCTCGAGATGGACGAGACCCCAGCCCTGGTTGTTGAAGACGACGACCTTCACCGGCAGCCCGTGCTGTGCGGACGTGGCGAACTCCTGCATCAGCATCGCGAAGCCGCCGTCGCCGCACATCGCGATGACCTGGCGGTTCGGGTCGAGCGCCTGGATGCCATTGGCCATGCCGAGCGCCGTGCCGACCGCGGCGTTGTTGAACGAGCCGGTGATCTGCTGGCGGCCGCGCGGGCGCAGCCAGTTGCCGGTCCAGAGCGTGACCTCGCCGGTGTCGACCGAGAACACCGCGTCGTCGTCGGCGAGGTCGCTCACGATGCGGGCCAGCGCCTGCGGATGGACGCGATCGGCGCTGCGCGACGGATCGGCCTTCTCGACCAGCATCTCCTGCCACGACGTCCAGGCCTTCTGCGCATCCTGCAGGAAGCGCCGGTCGTCGCGGCTGCGCACGCGGGCCAGCAGGCCGGCCACGGCCGGCCGGGCCGAACCGACGACCGGCTGCGCCACCGGCAGCCGACGGCCGATCGCCGACGCGCGCTCGTCGATCTGCACCACCTTGGCCCTGGCGGGCAGGAACTCGGTGTACGGATAGTCGCTGCCGATCATGACCAGCACGTCGCAACGGTGCACCGCGTCGTAGCCCGCCTTCGAGCCGATCAGGCCGAGGCCGCCGACGACGCGGGCGTCGTCGAACGCGAACATGTCGAGAGCGCGGTAGGTGTGCACGATCGGCGCGCCGAGCTTGTCGGCCAGCGCCAGGATCTCGGCCTTCGCGGTCTTGCCGCCGTGGCCGACGAACAGGGTCACGCTGCGCGCAGCGTCGATCAGCGCAGCCGCGGCGTCGAGATCCGAGTCGGCGGGCGCGACGTCGAGGCGCGGCCGCAACGTCGCGGTGCTGAGCTGCGGCTTCGAGGTCCTGGCCTCGAACACGTCCTGCGGAATGTTGAGCAGCGCCACGCCGCGCCGTCCGTAGGCAGCGGCGATGGCCTCGTGGATCTGCGCCGGCGCGGCGTCGGCCGATGCGATCGTCGCGGCGTAGACGCAGGTGTCGCGAAACGCCTGCACATGATCGGCCGCCTGCAGGAAATCGATGCCGCCCATGGCCTGCGGCACGTCGCCGGCGATCGCCAGCACCGGGGCGTGGTCGTGCCGCGCTTCGTAGAGGCCCGCGATGAGATGCGTGGCACCCGGGCCGGTCGTGCCCGCGCACACGCCGAGCCGGCCGGTGAGCTTGGCCTGGCCGGTCGCGGCGAGCGCGGCGCCCTCCTCGTGGCGCACGCCGATCCAGCGCATGCGCTCGTCGCGGCGGATCGCGTCGGTGAAGGCGTTGAGCGCATCGCCGACGATGCCGAAGACCTGGGTGGCGCCGATGTCGCCGAGCGTGGCGGTCAGCAACTCGCCGGTGGTGTGTGCCATGGGATCGTCCTCGCAAGCGCCGCGGCGCGATGCCGACGAACCGGCAAGAGATATGCCCCGTGGCCGGCATCGATCGCACCGGGTGCGTTCGAGCTTCAAGTACGAAACTTGCTATCGATGGACCATTCCCATCGCCGACGAACGAGCCCCCGACCGTGAACGAAGAATTCGACCCCGCCGCCATCCGGACGAGCCACAGCACCATCCACGGCACCGGCCTGTTCGCCGTCTCCGCCCTGCCCGCAGGCCATCGTGTCGGCGTCTACGAAGGCCGCCGCTACTCTGCGCGCCAGGCCTCGAAGCGCGACTGGAGCGACAACCTCACCTACGTGTTCGGCCTCAGCAACGGCTCGCTGATCGACGGTTCGGAAGGCGGCAACGCGACCCGCCACCTCAACCATTCGTGCACGCCGAACTGCGTCGCCTACGAGGAGTCGGGGCCGAAGCGGCGGAAGATCATCGTCATCTACACCCTGCACGCGATCGACGTCGGCCAGGAGCTGTTCATCGACTACAGCCTGAACGTCGACGGCGCCGCGGACGCCGACGCGTTCCGTTGTGCCTGCGGCACCTCCGACTGCCGCGGCACGATGGTGTCGCCGCTGATCGCCGCCTGACGCATCGCAGCCGGCGGTACGGGCGCGCCGGCGCCTATTCCGTCACTTCGAACGGCCAGGTCTGCAGGAAATGGTCGGCGGCATCGATCGGATCGCGGTGGCCGTACAGCGCGTGCTGCACCTGCGTGAGATCGAAGAGATGGTTCTCGGAGGCGGGCGCCTGCCGGTAGATCAGGTACGCGTAGAACGTGTGCTGCCAGGAGAAGCTGTCGATCGGCGTCGTGGCGCCCGGCTGCGTTCGATCCATCGTCGTGCTGAGGCAAGGACCGTACCGTCGCGAATGTGACGGAAAGTGCGACTTTCGGTCGGCGGTCCCGGATGCCGCCTAGCGTCCGTCGCCGGCCGTCTTCTGCGGCGTACCGCCGGAGCCGCCACCGGTCGACTGACCGCCGGCCTGTCCACCAACCGCCGTGGATCCGTTGCCCGGGCCAGCCGACGTGGACGGGCTCGTCTCGGCGCCGGCGGTCGACGTGCCGCTGCCGGCGATCGCCGGCGGTTGCGCGTCCGCGGGAACGATCGCGGCGTAGGGCGCGGCGACGCCGCTCGCGCCTGTCGCCGACGACGCGGCATCGGACGGGCCGGACATCGCGGCGCTGCTGCCGGCGGCCGACGAACCATCGGCATCGTGCTTGCCGCAGGATGCCGTGAGCACGACAAGAGTTGCCAGGACGGTGGCGGCGATCGATCGCGAAAACGGGGTCATGCGGCGGTCTCCTTCGGATTGCCGGGTCATGGGGCAGCCGACGTGCCCGGCTTGCCCATAATCTTCTTTTTTTCGACAGCCGAAGGCGCTTCATCCCATGCGTATCACGACCCTGGCGGCCATGTTGGCCGCCTTCACCTGCTGCACCGCGCACGCCGAATCCATCCAGGATCGATGGAACCTGGCCGACCTCTACGCCAACGAGGCGGCCTGGGACGCCGATGCGGCGGTCGTGCAGCGGCAGCTTGGTGAAGTGCAGTCCTGCAAGGGGCAGCTCGGCAGCTCGGCGGCGCGCTTCAAGTTCTGCCTGACGCTGATGGACGACGTTCAGAGGCGCTACGGCCGCCTGGCCGTGTACGCGTCGGAAGAGCACAACCAGGACACCGGCGAAAAGGCCGGCCTGGCGCTCGACCAGCGCGCGCAGATCCTCGGCGCGAAGTTCGAAGAGGCCGCGTCGTTCCTCTCGCCCGAGATCCTGGCCATCGGCAAGCCGAAGATCGACGCCTACCTCGCCGAAGACAAGGGCCTGGCCGTGTTCCGGCATCGGCTCGACGACATCCTGCGCACGGCGCCGCACACCCTCGACGCCGCCAGCGAAGCCATCGTCGCGCAGTTCGGCCTGGCGGGCGACGCGGCGCAGTCGACCTACACGATCCTGTCGTCGTCCGACATGCCGTGGCCGA
>CAZZVH010000253.1:0-5852 GCA_964657365.1 uncultured Burkholderiaceae bacterium | reverse complement strand
AGGTCGACCGGCACGGCGCCGGCCGAGTGGGCGAGATCCCAGACCACGAGCGCGCCGGCCGCATGGGCGATGCGCGTGAGCTCGGCCATGTCGTGCATCCGGCCGCTGCGGTAGTCGACATGGGTGAGCAGCAGCACGGCCGTGTCTCGATCGATCCGGTCGACGAGGCCGTCGGCGCCGGCCAGTCGCAACGCCAGTCCTGCCGATGCGGCGACGCTGTCGGCGATGTAGAGATCGGTGGGGAAGTTGCCGCGCTCCGAGACGATGGTCCTGCGCGTCGGCGCATCGGCCTTCTGCAGGGCGGCGGCCGCGCTCAGGACCTTGAACAGGTTCACGGATGTCGAATCACCGACGCTCGTCTCGCCGGCGCCTGCGCCGATCAGCTTGCCGATCGCGTCGCCGATCGACCGGCCGAGGCCGATCCAGCCGGCATCGTTCCAGCTGCGGATGAGGCCTGTGCCCCATTCCTCCCCGATCGTGCGCTGCACGCGGGCCGCCGTGCGCCTGGGCAGGGCGCCGAGCGAATTGCCGTCGAGGTAGACGACGCCCTCGGGCAGCGCGAAGAGGTCGCGCAGCGGCGCCAAGGTATCGGCGGCGTCGCGGGCCAGGGCGTCGTCGCGCGACGGGCGAGGGCGTCCCGATGCCGCCACGACGGTCGCCGTCATGCCGGCAACGCGCGCAGCACGGCGCGGACCGGGGACGCATCGGCGAGCATCAGCTTCAGCGGCAGCGCGATCAGCTCGTAGTCGCCGGGTTCGACGCCGTCGAGCACCAGGTTCTCGAGCACGCGCATATCGTTGGCCAGCAAGCGGCGATGGCTCGGCAAGTCCTTGCTCGACGCGGGATCGACCGACTGGCTGTCGATGCCGACGAGCCTGACGCCGCGGGCCGCCAGCCAGTCGATCGTCTCCGGCGCGAACGACGCGAAGTCGGGCGACCAGGCGGTCGGTGCGGTGCGACAGCTGCGCACCAGCACCCGTGGCGGCAACCCGGCTTCGGCATGCGCGAGGTCGGCCGGCGCGATGAGAGGGCCGCGGCCGATCGCATCGATGACGCGGCAGATGCCCAGGTACGGATCGAGGTCGAGCTCGCCGCTGGCCGCCTCGCCGGGGCCGTAGTGCAGCGGCGCATCGGCGTGGGCGCCGACGTGCGGCGACATCGTGATCGCGCTCAGGTTGACGGGGCAGCCGGGCGCGATCGTCACCGTCCATTCCTGGGCGTAGGCGCGATCGCCCGGGAACAGCGGCGAATCCGGCGACACTGGCGGCGAGATATCTCAGAGCTTTCTTTTTTCCATGACGACCGCGACGGTAGCAAAAGACGAAGCCCCACCGCCGAGATCGTCGCCGTTCGCGGAACGATGGCTGCTCAGCGCCTACTTCGTGACGGTCTGGGGTGCCGGCTTCGTCGCGACCCGCATCGCCCTTCAATACGCGGCGCCGTTCACCTACATCGGCGTCCGCTACGCGATCGCGTTCCTGGTCGCCCTGCTCGCGTTCGGCTGGCGCGCCCGCTGGCCGACGACGCGGCGCCAATGGGGGCACGTGGCCGTCGCCGGCGTGCTCAGCCATGCCGGCTATCTCGGCGGCAGCCACTACGCGCAGCGCTGGGGCCTCTCGGCGGGCGTGACATCGCTGATCCTCGCGTTGCAGCCCGTGCTCACCGCGGTGATCGTGTCGCGCTGGCTGCACGAGCGGTTGTCGCGCCTGCAGCTGGTCGGCGTGGCGATCGGCCTCGCCGGGGTGGCGCTCGTCGTCGCGCACCGGGTCGACGGGGATGCGATCACCGTGCGCAGCCTGCTCGCGGTGGCCTGGGCGCTCGCCTGCGTCACGGGCGGCACGCTTTACCAGCGCCAGTTCTGCGCGGCCGTCGATCTGCGCTCGGCGGTCTGCATCCATTTCGCCGCGACGGCGCTGGTGATGCTGCCGCTGGGCGCGGCGCTCGAAGGCTTCGACATCGTCTGGAACCGGCAGATCGCGATGACGCTGGTCTATCACGTCGTGCTCGCGTCGATCGGCGCCTACTCGATCCTGCACCTGCTGCTGCGCCGCGGCGAGGCGACCGGCGTCACCAGCCTGCTCTACCTGACGCCCCCCGTCGCAGCGCTCAGCGAGTGGGCCGTCTTCGGCGTCGCGCCGACGCTGACGATGTGGCTGGGCATGGCGGTCGCATGCCTCGGAGTCGCCCTGGTGACGTCGGGACGTGCGGCGCGGACGATCGCGCCGGCCATCGAGGAGCTGTCCTGACTCAGCCGATCCGGCCGAGCACGAGGTACTCCATGAGCGCCTTCTGCACGTGCAGCCGGTTCTCGGCCTCGTCCCACACCACCGACTGCGGGCCGTCGATCACGTCGGCGTCGACCTCCTCGCCGCGGTGCGCCGGCAGGCAGTGCATGAAGAGCGCATCGGGCCGCGCCGCGGCCATCATCTCGGCATCGACGCGCCAGTCGGCGAAGGCGACCTGGCGTTCGGCGTTCTCCGATTCGTAGCCCATGCTGGTCCAGACATCGGTGGTCACGACGTCGGCGTTGCGGCAGGCGTCGATCGGATCGCGGAACGTCTTGAGGCAATCGTCGCGGCGCAGGCCGACCGCCATCGGATCGATCTCGTAGCCGCCCGGCGTGCTCACGTGCAGCGTGAAGCCGAGGATGTCGGCCGCCTGCAGCCAGGTCGTCGCCATGTTGTTGCCGTCGCCGACCCACGCCACGATCTTGCCCTCCATGCCGCCGCGCTGCTCGATGCAGGTGAAGACGTCGGCGAGGATCTGGCAGGGGTGGTATTCGTTGGTCAGGCCGTTGATGACGGGCACGCGCGAATGCGCGGCGAAGGCCTCGAGCTTGGCTTGCTCGAAGGTGCGGATCATGACGATGTCGACCATCCTGCTGATGACCCGCGCCGAATCCTCCACCGGCTCGGCCCGGCCGAGCTGGGTGTCGCCGGTGGTCAGGTTCACGACCGAGCCGCCCATCTGGTACATGCCCGCCTCGAAGCTCACGCGGGTGCGGGTCGACGCCTTCTCGAAGATCATCGCCAGCGTCCGGTCGACCAGCGGCGTGTACTTCTCGTAGTTCTTGAAGCGCGTCTTGATGGTCGCCGCGCGCTCGAACAGGTAGGCGTATTCCTCGGCGCGGAAGTCCCGGAACTGCAGGTAATGCTTGATCAGGCTCATGCCGGGCTTCATGCCGGAGGCGCAGCCAGGAACTCCTTGATGAGCGGGCAGAGCAGGGCGACCATCTGCCCGGCTTCCTCGCGCGAGAGGATGAGCGCCGGCAGCAGGCGCACGACCTTGTCGGCCGTGACGCTGATCATCAGGCCGGCCGCAGCGGCGCGGCCGAGCAGCACGCCGCAAGGACGATCGAGCTCGATGCCGAGCATGAGCCCCTGGCCGCGCACCTCGACCACGCCGGCCACGCCGGCCAGCTCGCGCTCGAGCCCGCTCTTCAGCGCGGCGCCGACGACCGCCGCGTTCTGCAGCAGGCCTTCCTCTTCCATGATGCGCAGCGTCTCGACGCCGGCGCGCATCGCCAGCGGGTTGCCGCCGAAGGTGGTGCCGTGGTTACCCGGCCCGAGCACCTCGGCCGCGCGCGGGCCGCAGACGACGGCGCCGATCGGCACGCCCGAGCCGAGGCCCTTGGCCAGCGGCATCACGTCGGGCCGGATGCCGGCCCATTGATGCGCGAACCACTTGCCGGTGCGGCCCATGCCGCACTGCACTTCGTCGAGCATCAGCAGCCAGTCGTGCTGGTCGCAGATGCGGCGCACTTCCTTCAGGTACTCCACGGACGTCGGCCGGATCCCGCCTTCGCCCTGGATCACCTCGAGGAACACGGCGACCACGTTCGGATGCGTCGCGGCGACGTTCTCGATCGCCGCCACGTCGTTGAGCGGCACCCGCACGAAGCCCTCGACCAGCGGGCCGAACCCGGCCTGCACCTTCGGATTGCCGGTGGCCGACAGTGTCGCGATCGAGCGGCCGTGGAAGGCGGCTTCGTAGACGACGATCTCGGGCCGCTCGATGCCGCGGTCGTGGCCGAACTTGCGCGCGATCTTCAACGCTGCCTCGTTGGCCTCGAGGCCGGAGTTGCAGAAGAAGACGTTGTCGAGCCCGGAGATCTCGCACAGCTTCGCGGCGAGCTGCTCCTGCAGCGGCACCAGGTAGTAGTTGGAGCTGTGGATCAGCTTCGAGACCTGGTCGTGCAGCGCCGGCACGAGCTTCGGATGGCCGTGGCCCAGGGTGTTCACGGCGATGCCGGCGAGGCCGTCGAGGTACTTGCGGCCCTCCGTGTCCCAGAGCCAGCAGCCTCGGCCATGCGACAGCGCGATGGGCAGGCGCCCATAGGTGTGCATGACGTGAGGCTCGGGCGACAGGGCAAGCTTCTCGGGCGCGTTCATGGGCGACTCGCAGTTGGCGGCGAAAGGGGGAGCGATTCTAAAGCCGGCATTCGTCCACGGGGGCGCCGATGTTGCGGCGCAGCACGCGGCCTTGGCACGGGCGACAATCGGCGCTCGAACAGCAATCCAGCCGTGGCCGCACCGAACTCAGTCTTCATCCAGGGCGTGACCCTCGACGGCAAGACGTTCCGCCCCAGCGACTGGGCCGAGCGCCTCGCCGGTGCGATGTCGTGTTTCCGCCCCGACAGCGGCGGCGGCCGGGGCGCCTTCATCGGCTACTCGCCCTATTGCGTGCCGCGCCAGATCGGCGGCATCCGTGGCGTGCTGGTCGACCCGGCGCTGCGCGAGATGGAGCCCATGGCATGGGACTTCGTCATGAACTTCGCGCGCGACAACCTGCTCGTCGTGGTCGACTCGCCGGAAGGCGTCTGACGCGGCAATGAAAAAGGGCTCGCAAGCGAGCCCTTCGTTCGAGGCGGAAGACGCTTAAGCGGCGACTGCCAGTGCCTTCACCTTCGCGGACAGGCGGCTCTTGTGGCGCGCTGCCTTGTTCTTGTGGAACAGGCCCTTGTCGGCGACCGAATCGATCACCGGCTGCGCGATCTTCAGCAACTCCGCGGCCTTGGTCTTGTCGCCGGCGTCGACCGCCTTCTGCACGTTCTTGATGACGGTGCGGAAGTGGGAGCGCATGGCCGTGTTGGCGGCGTTCAGGCGCGTGTCCTGGCGGACGCGCTTCAGGCCCGATGCGATACGGACGGTTTTCTTCTTGGCTTTAGCGGCGGTGGCCATGTTTGATTGGGCTTGGAGCTGATGAGCTTGGAGCTGTTTTCGGCAAAGACCGCGAGTATAGCATCCGCACCCATGAATTTGCTCCGGGCGGCGTCGACCATTTCCCTGTTCACGCTCGCTTCCCGGGTCACCGGCCTGGCCCGCGACGTGGTCGTCGCATCGGCCTTCGGCGCCGGCGCGCCGCTCGACGCCTTCTACGTCGCCTTTCGCGTGCCGAACCTGCTGCGTCGCCTGTTCGGCGAGGGCGCGTTCACGCAGGCGTTCGTGCCGGCGCTCGCCCATGCGCGCGCCGCCGACGGCGACGAGCCGACCCGCCGCATGATCGACGCCGTCGCGACCGTGCTGTTCGTCGCGCTGACGATCACCTGCATCGTCGGCATCGTCGCCGCGCCTCTGGTCGTCTGGCTGATGGCGTCGGGCCTCGCGAACTTCGACGAAGCGGTCGTCATGACGCGGATCATGTTTCCGTATATCGGCTTCATCTCGCTGGTCTCGCTCTCGGCCGGCGTGCTCAACACGTGGAAGCGCTTCGCCGTGCCGGCGGTGACGCCGGTGCTGCTCAACGTCGCGATGATCACGGCCGCCTGGCTGCTGGCGCCGGTGTTCCGGAGGGCCGGCGTGCCGCCCGTGTACGCACTCGCCGTCGGCGTGATCGTGGGCGGGATCCTGCAG
>CAZZVH010000252.1:3983-5855 GCA_964657365.1 uncultured Burkholderiaceae bacterium | reverse complement strand
AAAGCGATATAGAATCGACGGCTTCGCTGCCAACAGACCGGTAGTGATGTCAGGATGCCGGCCCCGTTCGGCACCTGAATCAGCTCATCCCCTCTGACCGCCTCGGCACTCGCTGCCGAAACCCTGCGCGGACTGGTCGGCGGCGATGCCGTCGCGCCATATTTCAAAAGCGACCGATCTGCACCCGATGCATTCGACGCACGGGCGCTCGAGCGTTGCCGCGCGCAAGCGGCACTGCTCGCGTTCGACCAGAAACAGAGACCACCATGACGTTCGAATCCCTGGGCCTTCCCGAGCCCGTCCTCCGCGCCGTTGCCGATGCCGGCTATGACGCGCCCACCACCGTGCAGGCCGCGGCGATCCCGCCGGCCATCGCCGGCCACGACCTGATGGTCGCTGCCGCGACCGGCAGCGGCAAGACCGCGTCGTTCATCCTGCCGGCCCTGCACCGCATCCTCGCAGCGCGCGCCGACCTGACCAAGAAGCGCGAGAAGGGCGCGGTCTACGGCCCGCGCGTCCTCGTGCTGACGCCGACCCGAGAGCTGGCCATCCAGATCGCCAAGGCGGCCGACGTGTACGGCCGCCATGTGCCGGGCCTGCGCGTCGCGACGGTCGTCGGCGGCGTGCCCTATGGCGCGCAGCTGAAGGCCCTGCGCGGCCCGCTCGACATCCTCATCTCGACGCCGGGCCGCCTGCTCGACCACCTGCAGAGCGGCAAAGCCGTGATCGGCAACGTCGAGATGTTCGTGCTCGACGAAGCCGATCGCATGCTCGACATGGGCTTCATCGACGACATCCGCACCATCGCCGACCACGTGCCGGCAACGCGCCAGACGGTGATGTACAGCGCGACCTTCCTCGGCAACGTCGGCGGCCTGGCTCGCAGCTTGCTGCGCGATCCGCAGAAGGTCGAGGTGGCATCGCACACCGACACCCACGCCAACATCGAGCAGCGCCTGCACTGGGCCGACAACGGCGCGCACAAGAACGCGCTGCTCGACCACATCCTGACCCAGCGCGAGATCGAGCAGGCGCTCGTCTTCACGAGCACCCAGCGCGACGCCGACTGGCTCGCCGACCGCCTCGCCGGCATGGGCCACTCGGCAGCGGCACTGCACGGCGGCATGCCGCAGGGCCGCCGCAACCGCGTCCTGCAGGACCTGCGCACCGGGCGCCTGAAGGTGCTCGTCGCCACCGACGTCGCCGCGCGCGGCATCGACGTGCGCACGATCAGCCACGTCGTCAACTACGGCCTGCCGATGAAGCCGGAAGACTACGTCCACCGTATCGGCCGCACCGGCCGTGCCGGCAAGAACGGCCTGGCGGTGACGCTGGCCGAGCGGATGGACGCCGGCATGATCCGCCGCATCCAGCAGTTCACGACGCAAGCGATCCCGGTCACGGTGATCGCCGGCTTCGAGCCGAAGACACCGGCGCCGAAGGTCTACGCCGCGGCCCCGGGTGCGCGCGCTCCCGATCGTTCGTTCGACCGGGCGCCGCGCCGCGACGAGCCGAGGCGTCCGTTCGAGCACCGCGGCGACGCGCCGCGGCCGTTCGAGCATCGCCATGCGGGTGCTCCGTTCGAACATCGCCAGGGCGGCAACTCGTTCGAGCATCGCCATGGCGATGCGCCGTCGCGCCCGGCGGCGGCTCGGGGCAACCCCTTCGATCGCGCATTGCCCGCGCGTGACGACCGTGGTGGGCCGGCGCGTCGCCCCGGCCCCAGCACGTTCAAGGGCCGTGGCAAGCCGCCGGCACGGCCGCGTCCGGGCGGTTTCGCCCGCTAGTCCGACCCATCGGATCGTCGACAAGAGGGCCTGCGGGCCCTCTTGTCGTTTCGGCGCAGGGTCAGTGGCGCTCGACTGTGACGCT
>CAZZVH010000252.1:0-3973 GCA_964657365.1 uncultured Burkholderiaceae bacterium | reverse complement strand
GACCGTCATGCCGAGGTAATCGCCGGTCTCGCCGAACCAGCTGCCCGAGATCGGCGCTGCCTGCGACGGATCGCGGGCCACGCCGACCCGGATCAGCTCGGTGCCGCCGAGCAGGTTGTTGGTCGGGTCGAAGGGCACCCACCCCGCGCCGGGCAGGTAGGCCTGCAGCCACGCATGGGTGTAGCCGGCGCCGACGATCTTGCCGACGTCGTCGCCGCCGTCGAGCGCGGGATCGTAGAGGTAGCCGGAGACGAAACGCGTCGCGATGCCGAGCCGGCGCGCGCCTTCCATCATCAGCAGCGCGAAATCGCGGCAGGAGCCGCTGCCGAGCCGCAGCGTCTCGAGCGGCGGCTGCGTGCCTTCCTCGTCACGCGACAGGTAGCTGAACTCCTCGCGGATGCGCTGGTTCATGGCGATGAGCAACTCGCGCGTGCCGGTCGGCCCGTCGGTGCGGATGAACTGGCGGGCCCAGTTCGTGAGCTCGCCGTCCGGATCGTCATGGTACGGGCGCAGGTAGTGCTCGAGGTCGTAGCGCTCCTCGACCGTGTACGAGAAGGGAAAGATCTCGGCGCTCGGCGACAGCGGCAGCTCGAGGTTCATCGAGTGCGCGTGCTCGATCGTGAAGCTGCAGACGATCTGCAGCGTTTCGGCCTTTTCCAGCGGCTGCACCAGAGCCACCGAGTTCGAGAGCGGGTCCTGGATCATGCGCACGTCGGCGTCGGGACTCACGTCGAGATCGGTCGCGAGCACGCGCAGGTCGTGGCTGTCTCGCGGGCGGAACATCACGCGGTGCTCGCCGAAAGTGACCGGCTGGCGGTAGCGGTACACCGTCGTGTGGACGATGTCGTAGCGGACGGGCATCGCGGCGCGATCAGGCTCGCAGGAGCTCGACTTCGAACATCAGCGTCGCGTTCGGCGGGATCACGCCGCCGGCGCCACGCGCGCCGTAGCCGAGATGCGGCGGAATGACGAGGACGCGGGTGCCGCCCTCTAGCATGCCCTGCACGCCTTCGTCCCAGCCCTTGATCACGCTGCCCGCGCCGAGATCGAACTCGAAAGGATCGTTGCGGTCCTTGCTGGAATCGAACTTGGCGCCCTTGACGCCGTCGTCGTAGAGCCAGCCGGTGTAGTGCACCGAGACCGGCGTGCCGGCCTCGGCGCGCTTGCCGGTGCCCGGGGTGGTGTCGTCGTACTGGAGGCCGGTGGAAGTGGTTTGCATGTTGGAAGTGGAGGCTTGGATGGAGATGGGCGAGCGCGAATGATGCCAGCCGTCGATGACGCGCGGCCCCGCGTCAGGAAAGCGGCCAGCGTTCCCGCCAGCGGCCGACCGCGTCGGCGAGCCAGTCGGCAACCGTCGTGCCGCTCGCCACGATCTCCAGCACCCGACCCGCGGCGCGCAGATTCTGCAGCGGCGCCTGCGGGTCGAGGGGCACCGCTCCGGTCTGCTTCGACAACTTGTCGCCGTTCGCCGCGAGCACCAGCGGCGCGTGGAGGTAGCGCGGCGTCGGCAGGCCGAGGCGGCGCTGCAGCAGGATCTGGCGCGCCGTGTTGCTCGCCAGATCTTCGCCCCGGACGACGTCGGTGACGCCTTGCGCAGCATCGTCGACGACGACGGCCAGCTGGTACGACCAGACGTCGTCGGCGCGCCGCAGGACGAAATCGCCGACGCTGGCGGCAACATCCTGCCGTGTCGCGCCGAGCCGCCGGTCGGTCCACGACACCACGCCGCTGCCCGACAGCCCATGCGCATCCGTGCGCAGGCGGAACGAGCGCATCGCCTTGCCATGCAGACCGTGCCGGCAGGTCCCAGGATAGACGCGTTCGGCGTGACGCTCCCTCGGCGACAGGGCCGGTGCCGCGGCCACTTCGAGGTCGCGCCGGGAGCAGCCGCACGGGTAGGCGTCGCCCGATGCGATCAGCCGGGCGAGCGCGGCCGCGTAGAGCGCGCTGCGCGACGATTGCAGCACCGGCACGTCGTCGGCGACCAGGCCGCAGCCCTGCAATTGGTTGATGATCGCCTCGACCGCACCCGCGACGTTGCGATGCGTGTCGACGTCTTCGATGCGGACCAGCCATCGGCCGCCATGGGCCCGTGCGTCGAGCCACGACGCGAGCGCCGCGACCAGCGAGCCGGCATGCAGCAGGCCGGTCGGCGATGGCGCGAAACGGCCGACGTAGGGAGCGGCCACGCCTTCAGTCGCGCATCGACCGATCGCCGACGCGGCTGCCATGGCGCTCGAGCAGCGCCTTGCGCGTCGCCGGGGTCTCAAGACGATCGAGCCACCAGCGGAGCGCCAGCCCCGGCTGGCCCTTGCGTGCATCGCCCCGGCCCGCTGCGGGCGTGCGCCAGGCGTAGCCGAGCCGCGATTCGATGCGCGTGCGCTGCACCTCCTTGACGATCAGCCGGCCGGCCTCGATGTGGTCGCGGGCCATCGGCTCGGGCACGAAGCCGCAGCCCAGCCCGCGCAGCAGGGCGTCGATCTTGGAATGCATGTCGCTCACCGTGAGCACGTCCTGGCCGGGCAGGAGGTTGACCGTGACCGGCGCCAGCCGATGCGCCGAATCGGCCACGGCGACGGCACGGTGCCGGATCAGCTCGGCGTCGTCGATCGGCTCGGCCGCCGCGGCCAGCGCGTGGTGCGGTGCGACCGCGAAGACGAAGCGCATCGGGCCGAGGTCCTTCATCGTCATGCCGATGGCGGGCTCGCGACTGGACGCGACTCCGATCGCCAGATCGGCCTGGCCCGTGACCAGCGCTTCCCAGGTGCCGGCGAGCACCTCGGTGCGAAAGCGCAGGCGGGTCGCCGGCGGCGCGGCGTCGAGCGCGCCGCCCTTGCTCCTGGAGGCACGCACCGCAGGAGCGGTCGCGGCATAGAACGCCTCGCAGAGCTCGAGCATCGTGGTGCGCGAGATCACGTCGTCGACGGCGACACTGAGCTGCGTCTCCCAGCCGGTGGCGACGCGCTTGACGCGGTTGGCGACGGCATCGATCTGCTCGAGCAGGCGCCGGCCTTCGTCGAGCAGCTCCTGGCCGGCGGCGGTGAGCCTGGCTTGGCGCGAGCGACGGTCGAACAGCAGCACGTCGAGCGCGTCCTCCAGCTGGCGAACGCTGTAGGTCAGGGCGGACGGCACCTTGCCGAGCTGGCGCGCGGCCGCGGCGAAGCTGCCGCTCTGCGCGATGGCGTCCATCATCGTCAGGGCGTCGGGCGTGAGCGCGCTTCGGGGGTCGGTCATGGCGGGCACCTCGGCAAGGGCGTTCATCTTATTTGAACGACGCCATCAAGACGGTTCCGCGTGCGGACGACCGGTCGTCCCTACATTCCAACCCAGACAGGAAGGACTCCATGATCACCGTTCGCAAATCATCGGATCGAGGCTTCGCCGACCACGGCTGGCTGAAGAGCGCCCACAGCTTTTCCTTTGCCAGCTACCACGACCCACGGCACATGGGCTTCGGCAACCTGCGCGTCATCAACGAGGATCGCGTCGCGGCCGGCGGCGGCTTCGGCACGCACGGACACCGCGACATGGAAATCGTCAGCTACGTGCTCGAGGGCGAGCTGGCGCACAAGGACAGCATGGGCACCGGAGGCGAGGGTGCGGCCGCCGGCGGGATCATCCGCCCGGGCGACGTGCAGCGCATGAGCGCGGGCCGCGGCGTGATGCACAGCGAGTTCAATCACGATGCGGACGCGACGACCCACTTCCTGCAGATCTGGATCGTGCCGAACGTGCGCGGCATCGAGCCGAGCTACGAGCAGAAGCATTTCGACGCGGCGGCCAAGCGCGGCCAGTTGCGCCTGGTCGCGTCGCCCGACGGTCGCGACGGCTCGCTGACGCTGCACGCCGACGCCTCCATCGCCGCCGGCCTGTTCGATGCCGGCGAGCACGTCGCGCTGCCGCTCGAGCCGGCGCGCAGGACCTGGGTGCAGGTCGTGCGCGGCAGCGTCCATGTCAACGGAACGCCGCTCGG
>CAZZVH010000251.1:0-5856 GCA_964657365.1 uncultured Burkholderiaceae bacterium | reverse complement strand
AGCAGCGGCATGCTGCAGAACTCCGGCACGCAGCTCGGCACCGAGATGCTCGATGCCCAGTACGCGACCAAGATGACCGGGCTGCCGGGCGGGCTGGCCGATGCCATCGCCCGCCAGCTCGAACGGCAGATGGGCGGCAGCGTGGCGGCCAAGCCGGCCGCGGCGGCATCCGCTGCGGGTGCTGCCGCGGCATCGCCCGCGAGCAGCGCGGCACCGGCGAAGCTGTCGCAGACGCAAGCCGATTTCGTCGACACGCACCAGGCTGCCGCCGTCGCCGCCCAGGCACAGACCGGCATTCCGGCGGCCTTCATGATCGGCCAGGCGGCGCACGAGACCGGCTGGGGCAAGCATGCCATCAAGAACGCCGACGGCAGCGATTCGCACAACCTGTTCGGCATCAAGGCCGGCGCCGGATGGACCGGGGCCGTCGCCGAGATCACGACCACGGAGTACGTCGGCGGCGAAGCGCAGAAGGTGACCGCGAAGTTCCGGGCCTACGCCTCCGACGCCGACGCCTTCAAGGATTACGCGCAGATGCTCAAGGACAGCCCGCGCTACGCCGGCGTCGCTGCGCAGGCGGCCCAGTCGACGGCCAGCGCCGCCTCGGCGGCCGACTTCGCGCAGGGCCTGCAGCGGGCCGGATATGCGACCGACCCGGCCTACGCCGACAAGCTGACGCGCGTCATCAACACGACCTTGCGCGTGACGCGCGCGGCCGCGTGAACGGGAGCATGCGATGAGCATCTCCTCGCTGCTCAACATCGGCTCGCGCGCCATGGCGGCGAGCTACGCCCAGCTGACCGTCACCGGCAACAACATCGCCAACGCCAACACGGCCGGCTATTCGCGCCAGACGGCAGACCTCGAGACAACCTTCAGCCAGCAGACCGGCAGCGGCTTCTTCGGCAGCGGTGTCGACGTCAAGACGGTGACGCGTGCGCACAGCGATTTCCTGACCCGCGAGGCCTCGACCACCGCCTCGCTCTCGGCCGCCGACGACGCGCGCAGCACGCAGCTGCAGCAGCTCGAGGGCGTGTTCGGCACCGACAAGGCCGGCATCGGCTATTCGGCGCAGCAGGCGCTCAACTCCTTCGTCGACGTCGCCAGCAGCCCGCAGGACGCCTCGGCCCGGCAGACGACGCTCGCCCGGGTCGGCGATCTCGCCAAGCAGTTCAGCGACGCCTCGAACCAGATCGATGCCCAGCAGGCCGGCGTCGCCGACGCCCTGAAGACGTCGGTGGCGTCGATCAACACGCTGACGTCGCAGATCGCCGGCCTCAACAAGCAGATCGCCGCCGCCCAGGCCAGCGGCAACCAGCCGAACAGCCTGCTCGACCAGCGCGACACGGCCCTCAACAGCCTCTCGCAACTGGTCGGCGTGACGACCGTGACCTCCTCCGACGGCACGCTCGGCGTCTATCTCGGCGGATCGCAGACGCTGGTCCTCGGCGGCAACGCGACGGCGTTGAAGGCCGTGGCCGATCCCTACGATCCGTCGAAGGTGCAGCTCGGCATCACCGAAGGCAGCACGACCCGCGCCTTCCCCGACGGCTTCGTCAGCGGCGGCTCGGTCGGCGGCTTGCTGCAGTTCCAGAACACCGACATTCCGTCGGCGCGCGGCATCCTGGGCCAGCTCGCCGCGTCGATCGCCGGCGCGCTCAACGCGCAGCAGGCGCTTGGCGTCACCCTCGGCCAGCCGCCATCGGCCGGGCCGCCGCTGCTCTCGATCGGCGCGGCCAAGGTGCTGCCGTCGTCGAACAACGCGACGGCGGGCGGCGTGCCGGTCGCCTCGTACGTCGACGGCAGCGGCACCCGCGTCTCGAGCGTCAGCATCACGGTGGTCGATCCGACGGCGGTGCAGGCGAGCGACTACAAGCTCACCGCCGACCCGTCGTTGCCGGCCGGCCAGTACACGCTGACACGGCTCTCCGACGGCAACAGCCAGACGGTCTCGAGCGGCGCCGTCGTCGACGGCTTCCGGATCGACGTCGCCTCGCCGGCGCCGGCAGCGCGCGACAGCTTCGTGCTGCAGCCGGTCTCCGATTCGACCCGCGGCATGGCGCTGGCGCTGACCGACCCGAAGGGCCTCGCAGCGGCCTCGCCGGTGGCGGCGACGATGAACGTCGCCAACACCGGCACGGCGCAGGTCGCGTCGCTGTCGGCGGTCGACCCGTCGATCAACCCGAACCTCACCGCCACGCTCACGTTCACCGACGACAGCGGCGGCTACAGCTACAACCTGGTCGATTCGACGGGCGCGCTGCCGACCACCACCGGCACGGGCACGTTCGTGCCGGGCCAGCCGATCACGCTGAACGGCTTCGCACTGAACCTGACGGGCGCGCCGAAGACCGGCGACACGGCGACCATCGCGAAGACGATCCAGACAGCCTCGGACAACGGCAACGCCAACGCCTTCCTCGGCCTGCGCGACGCGCTGCTGGTCGGCAAGGGCGGCACCGCCACCAACGGCCAGACCATCACCGACGCCTACGCCAGCGCGTTGTCGACGATCGGCGTGCGGGTCCAGAGCGCGGCCTCGGCGGCGACGCAATCGGCGTCGGTGGCGACGGACGCGGCGGGCGCGGCGACCAACCAGTCGGGCGTCAACCTCGACGAGGAAGCGTCGCGCCTGATCCAGTACCAGCAGAGCTACCAGGCGGCCGCCAAGATGCTGCAGATCGCCCAGACGATCTTCGACAGCCTGCTCCAGATCGGCAACTGACCGCCGCGACGAAGGACACTCCATGCGACTCAGCACTGCCTACACCTACGACGCCGGCGTCAGCACGCTCCTGCAGCGGCAGAACGACATGAACGACCTGCAGAACCAGATGACGACCGGCCTGCGCGTCAACAAGGCGAGCGACGATCCGGCCGCCGCGGCACGCGCCGAGCGGGCCCTCGAGGCCGTCGGCCGCACCACCGCCGACCAGCGCACGCTCGACGCCAGCAAGTCGGTGATGTCGCAGACCGAAAGCACGCTCGGCGATGCCGGCAACCTGCTGCAGAGCGCGCGCACGCTGCTGGTCCAGGCCGGCAACGCGACCCTTTCCGACACCGACCGCCAGTCGATCGCCCAGCAACTGCAGTCCCTGCGCGGCCAGCTCCTCAGCATGGCCAACCAGGACAACGGCGCCGGCACCTACCTGTTCGGCGGCCAGGGCTCGACCCAGAAGCCGTTCACCGACGGCGCGAGTGGCGTCCAGTACACGACGACCGCGGGCACGACCCGCACCGACAGCATCGACAACCTGCCGCTGACGACCGACGGCAATGCCGCCTGGATGACAGCGCGCACTGGTAACGGCGTGTTCGCGACGAGCGCGCCCGGCGTCGTCAACGCGACCATCGACACCGGCACGGTCACCGACCCGAGCGCACTGACCGGCGCCAACTACGCACTGTCGTTCGCGGTCTCCGGCGGCGTCACCACCTACGCGGTGACCAAGAACGGCGCTCCGACCGCGGTCACGGCCGCTCCGTACGTGTCGGGCCAGGCGATCTCGATCGACGGCATGGCCGTGACCGTCAGCGGTACGCCGGCGGCCGGCGACACCTTCCAGATCGCGCCGTCGACGCCGACGCTGAGCGTCTTCGCGACCATCGACAAGGCGGTCTCCGATCTGTCGAAGACCGGCCAGACCGGCTCGCAGGTCGCGCAGGCCAATGCCGAGAACCTGCGCAACGTCGATTCGGTGATGGCGACGCTGCAGGCGGCCCGCGGCGCGGCCGGCGACGTGCTCAACAGCATCGACACGCAGAGCAGCCGGCTCGACACCAAGAAGCTGGCCAGCACGGCGGACCAATCGAACGCCGAAGATGTGGACATGGTGCACGCCATTTCCGATTTTCAGAGCCAGCAAAACGGCTACGATGCGGCGCTCAAGTCGTACGCGATGGTCCAACATCTCTCGTTGTTCCAGTACGTGAACGGCTGATTTCGCGCGTTGCTTCACCGGCCCGGCCGGTGTCGGATCGGGTCGGGAGTGTTGACTTGCTGGATGTCGCGATCCTCGGCCAGGTGGCCTTGGGCTACTCACCGTTCATCGACCGCAACCGCGCGGTCGCCGCGACGCGTCTCACCGTCCTGCCGCTGCGACCGGACGCCAGCCTCGACGTCGCCCAACTCCTCCACGCCGTCGGCGACGTCTGGCCGGCCTCCGGCGGCAGCGTCTCGCTGAACGTCGTCAGCGAGAGCCTGCTCCACGACCTGCTGCTCGCCAGCCCGTCGGCCAATCTGATGGTCGAGGTGCCGAACTTCATGGCCTCGGACCCGGCCAACGTCGCGTCGCTGATCCGCCTTCATGCCGCCGGCAACACCTTGTTGCTGAAGGGCCGGCCCAACGCCGAGCTGCCGCGCGAGGTGCTGCCCTGCTTCAAGTACTCGATCATCGACATCGCCGACGACCGCCGCATCGGCGAGGGCGCAGCGGTGCCGCCCGGCGTCACCCGCTCGATCGCCCACGTCCAGTCGGGCGTGCGCACGGTGCCCGACATGGAGGCCAGCTTCGCGCGTGGCGCCCACGCCGTGCTCGGCTGGCCGATCGAGGACGCCCTCAACGCGACGGCATCCCGCACCGGCAAGCCGGTGGCGCAGCCGGACCAGCAGGTGATCGTCGAGCTGATCCGCCGCGTCGACAACGAGGATCCGATCGACAAGCTCGAGAACACCCTCAAGCGCGACCCGTCGCTGGCGTTCAAGCTGCTCCGCTACATCAACTCGCCCGCGTTCGGCCTGCGTGTCGAGATCAGCTCGTTCCGCCACGCCATCATGATGCTCGGCTACCAGCGGCTCAAGCGCTGGCTGGCGCTGCTGCTCGCCACCGCCAGCAAGGACGTCAACCTGCGGCCGGTGATGTTCGCGGCGGTGCGGCGCGGCCTGCTGATGGAAGAGCTGGTGGCCGGCTCGGGCGACGAGGAGATGCGCAGCGAGGTCTTCATCTGCGGCGTCTTCTCGCTGCTCGACCGCATGTTCGGCGAGCCGTTCGCCAAGCTGCTCGGCTCGATCCCGGTGCCCGAGCGCGTCTACCAGGCGCTGGTCAAGAACACCGGGCCGTTCCAGCCGTACCTGGCGATGGTGCAGGCGGCCGAGGGCGAGTCGGTGTTCGAGTATCGCGAGGCCGCCGAGCACCTGCTGATGAGCGTGGCCGAGATCAACCGAGCGCAGCTGCGCGCGCTGCAGGGCGCCGCCGCGCTCGAGTAGAGCGGTACGGTCGCGGCCGCCGACGTGCCGGTCGCATCGCGTCCACCGACCCGTCCGGGCCCGCGCCGCTCGGCCGGCCCGGCGCCGAAGGCCGCAGCCGCGCGAAGTGTGGCCGCGCCGGCGCACGCGCTGCTCGCGCTGGTCTGGGACTCGCCGTTTCCGGCGTCGCTGCAGGATGCGGCGTTTCGCTTCGTCGACGTCAACCCGGCTTTCGCGGCCTTCGTCGGGTTGACGCGCGAGGCGCTGATCGGCAGCGATTTCATCGCCATCCAGTTCGAGGAAGACAGGCCGGCGACTCTCGAGAGCCGCGCGCGCATCGCCGCCGCCGGCAACCCGACCGGATCGGCCTACGTGCCCGACGGACGGCTGCTGCACAGCGACGGCCAGGAGCGCTGGTTCCGCGCTGCACGCCATGTCGTGACTGGCGCCGATGGCCGCCCGCAGTTCCTCGCCGTCCTGCAGGACACGACCAGCGAGCACGCCGCCCGGGAGCGTGCCGACCGCTCGGTGCGCGAGCTCGACGACTGGTTCGACTTCAGCCCGGTCGGCATGGTGCTGTTCGACGACAGCGGCCTGCTGATCCGCAGCAACCCGGCATTCGACGAGATGGCGGGCAGCGTGCCGGTCGCGCTCGGCGAGAGCTCGCCCAG
>CAZZVH010000250.1:0-5880 GCA_964657365.1 uncultured Burkholderiaceae bacterium | reverse complement strand
TGTTGGTCACGATGTTGAAGGGAACGTCGGGCCGCAACCTCGGACGGGCGGCGAGCCACGACGGCGGCAGCGCGAACGGCGGCGCCCCGGTGGCGTGGGCGAATGCGCCGCCGATCGTCGTGAACGGAGCGACCCGCTCGCCGTGCGACTGGTAGCCCTGGACCGAGCCATACGACACGCGCAGCGTGGAGGTTCCCTCCGGATACAGCGTGTCGCCGTCGAGCGCGAGACGTGCCTCGGCGAGGCGCTGCTGCTGTCGGCTGACCGGCCCCTCGACCTCGGTCTCGTAGGTTCGCCGGGCCGCCCGTGCCTCGGGATCGATCGCTCGTGCCAGGGCGATCATCGGATCCTGCGATGCGTCCACGACGGCCGCGCCGCTGTCGAAGAGGAGCTTGCGATAGCCGCCGGTGGCCTGGCCGTTGGCGTCGTACCGGATGTCCTTCAGGCGCGTCGTTTCGACCGCCGTGCGTGCGACCTGGTCCGGTGTGCGATGGCCGAGCGCCTCCCGGATGGCCGGGTCATCGGCGCCCAGGTCTTCACGCAGCTTCGCGAGCGACCAGCCGAGCGTGGCGATCTCCAGCTCGTCGTCGATGTGTCGCTCGGAGAGCACGCCGTCGCGCAGTTGCGGGCGACGCGCCTCGGAATATTCGGGCAGGCGCTGGCCATCGGGCTTGCCCGATTCGGCCGCCAGGCGAACCAGCCGCAGCGCCATCTTGAAGTAGTCGGATTCGGTCGGCCGCGCCTCCAGCGCAACGTAGCGCGGGCCGAGCTCCCGCTCCTTGTCGGCCAGGCCGGACAGGATGTCCCAGACGTCGCCCAGGCGCCGATGCAGTTCCGGGTTCGCGTCGACGCGGGCACGAAAGAGCTGTTCGTTGGCGACCAGCTTGGCATGGAAGGTCTTGTCGACCAGGGCTTGCTGTTCACCCTTGTCCAGCTTGAGCCAGTTCTCGATGTTGTTCAGCAGCGCATCGGACTCGCGCCGCTGTGCATCGCCGCGCTGCTGGTACTGCAGAAGGAACCCGCGCAGCTCGGAGAAACGGGCGACGATGCGCGGCAGCCGGACGTCCCGGATCGCATCGACCTGCGCCACCGTCAGCAGGCGGGACGTTCGCCCCGGGTTGCCGACCACGAACGTCAGGTCGCCCTCCGCCAGCTTGCCGTCGGACCATGCGAGGTGCTCGTCGGTGCGCATCGGCCGGCCATCCGCAGCGTAGATGCGCAGGAAGGCGACGTCGAGGTCATAGCGCGGGAACATGAAGTTGTCCGGGTCGCCACCGAACTCGGCCACGTCGATCTCCGGGTTGAACACCAGGCGCACGTCCTGCAGGCGCCGATACCGGTAGAGCGTGTAGCGCTCGCCGCGATTCAGGTTGACGACCTCGCAGCGAAGCTCGTCCAGAACGGCGCAGGCCTTCTCGATCGTCGCGATGGTCTGGCGCTGGATCGCCACGAACGTCTCGCCGAGAGCGTCCTTGGTGGCCTCGCGCACGCGCCCTGTCACGTCGGTGAGCTCGACCAGCTGGTCGAGCTCCGTGCCCGCGCAGCGCACCTCCTCGGCATGGCTGCGCGCCAGGAAGCCGAGCTTGTCGACGTCCTTGCCGGAAGCGGTCGACAGATCGCTGACGCAGTCGTACACGCAGTGATGGTTCGTCATCACCAGCCCGTTGGCCGAGACGATCGAAGCCGAGCAGCCGTTCGAGAGCCGCACTGCCGACAGGCGGATGTGGTCGAGCCAGGCCTGGGTCGGCTCGAAGCCGTAGCGCTGCTTGACCCTGGCGGCCGGAAAGTGGTCGAAGGTCCAGAGGCCTTCGTCCGCGGCGGCAGTGCCGGCGGCGCACCAGGCGAGCACCATCAGCCACAGGGACCGTGTCGTCTTCATCGCTGCAAGGCTCCTCGCCAGAAATGGATACGCGCTTCGGGCGGCAGGTACATCGCGTCCGTCGGCTTGACGTCGAATGCGCCGTAGAAGCTGGGCATGTGCACGACGATGCCGTTGACGCGAAATTCGTCGGGTGCGTGCGGGTCCGACTTCAGGCGTGCAAGCGCCGTCTCGGGCCGCACCTTGTTCAGATAGCTTTGCGCATAGCCGAGATAGAACAGCTGGTCTCCGTTGTAGCCGTCGATCACGGCCGCCGGGCGGCCCTCGAGCGAAAGCGTGTAGGCGAGATACGCGATCTCGACGCCGGCGAGATCGGC
This sequence comes from uncultured Burkholderiaceae bacterium, assembly GCA_964657365.1. Classification (GTDB taxonomy): domain Bacteria; phylum Pseudomonadota; class Gammaproteobacteria; order Burkholderiales; family Burkholderiaceae_C; genus Schlegelella_A. The sequence goes on along the minus strand of CAZZVH010000250.1, from coordinate 3,684 downwards.
GATGTTCTCGCCGAGCGAGAGGCTGCCGTTCAGCATGAAGCCCGGCACCGGCTCGTAGTGCCCGAACTGCGCGACCAGCTTGTCGGCTCGCTCCTTGTAACGGCGGCGGTCCTCCGCCGTCCACCAGTCGCGCAGGTTGCCCCGGCTGTCGAAGCGGCTGCCCTGGTCGTCGAAGCCGTGGCTGATCTCGTGCCCGATCGTCGCGCCCGTCGCGCCATAGTTGTAGGCATCGGATGCCGCCGGGTTGTACATCGGCGGCTGGAGGATGCCGGCGGGAAAGACGATCTCGTTGAGGGATGCGTTGAAGTAGGCATTGACGGTCGGCGCCGTCATCCCCCAGTCGTCGTGGTCGACCGGCCGCGCCAGCTTGGCGATGTTGCGCTGCCATTCGAAGCTGCGCGAGCGCTCGATATTGCCGATCAGGTCGGCCGGGTCGACGCGGAGCGCCGAGTAATCGCGCCAGTGATCCGGGTAGCCGACCTTGACGTGGAGAGCGGCGAGCTTGGCGCGGGCCTCGGCCTTCGTGGCTGGTTCCATCCAGTCGAGTTCGTCGATGCTGAGCCGATAGGCCTCGATGACGTTGGCGACGAGCGCATCGATCTTCGCCTTGGTGGCGGGTGGGAAATACCGGTCGACGTAGAGCCGGCCCGCGATCTCGCCGACCTCGTCGTCGGCGAGGGCGACGCCGCGCTTCCAGCGCTCGGACAGGACCGGAACGCCGGCCAGCACCTTGCCCCTGAAGGCGAAGTTCTCGGCCACGAACGGCGCGGGGAGATAAGGCGCGAAGGCGGCCATCAGGCGCCAGCGCAGATAGCCCTTCCACACGGGCAGCGGAACGTCTCGCGACAGCGCGCCGACTGCCCGGAAAAAGCTCGGCTGCCCGAGCACAAGGGGGGCGCCCGCAAGCAGGTCCAACGTCCGGAGATACCGTGCCCCGAACAGGCCGGCCGACATTGCCGCCATCTGCGCCGCAGTGGTCGGGTTGTAGGTCTTTTCCCGATCCCGCGTCTCGACGCGCGTCCAGGAGGCGGTGGCCAGGGCCGTCTCGAGATCGAAGACCGCAGCGGCCATCGCGGCGTCGTCGTGCTCGCCGAGGAGGCCGAGCATGCGGCCGATGTGCGCTCGATAGGCTTGCCGGGTCGACCGGAACTTCTCGTCGTCGAGAAGGTAGTAGTCGCGGTCCGGCAGCCCGAGCCCACCCTGCCAGAACGTGACGACGTAGCGCGTGGACTGCCTGGCGTCGACGCGGACGGACGGCACGAGTGGCATGTTGACACCCCACTGCGACAGCGTCGCCATCACGAGGCCGAGGTCTTCGATCGAGCCGGCGCCGGCGATACGGTCGAGCGCCTCCTTGAGCGGTGCCACGCCTGACGCATCGACCGACTTCTCGTCCATGAAGCTCGCATAGAAGGCGCCTGCCTTCTGCGAGGAGGCCGAAGCCGAGCGCGCCGCTTCCTCGAGCAACCCGCGAAGCTGCAGCCGCACCTCCTCGGTCATGATCGAGTCGACGCCCCAGGTGGATCGGTCGTCGGGGATTGCGACATCGCGAAGCCATGCGCCATTCGCATGAACGAACAGGTCTTTCGATGCCGGCGTCGAGGCGTCGATATTGGCAGTGACCAGGCCGCTGGCCGTCGGCTGCGAAAGGCGGGAGCCTGCCGTCGCCTCGGCGGCGACGTGGCCGGAGCCGGCGGCGAGGAGAAACGCGAGAGCCGCTGTCGCGGGGGCCGCTCGCCTCGACGTGGACATCGTCAAGGTCTTCTGGCGGCGGCTGTCACGCGACGAGCTTATCGAAGTTCCCGCCGTTGTAAATCCGGTGTGCGGCGACTCACGGCGCCGTCGACAGGATGTCGGCGATGCTGTTCTCGTACGCGTGCGCCAGGCGCAGCAGAGCCAACTCGCCCCGGGGCTTGCCGATCAGCTGCATGCCGGCCGGCAGCCCGGCGGCGTTGAAGCCGGCAGGCACGCTCACCGCCGGCAGGCCGGCGAACGTCGGGATCACGACCACTTCCATCCAGCGGTGGTAGGTGTCCATGGCGCGGTCGCCGATGCGTTGCGGCCAGCGCCATTCGACCGGGAACGGCCAGATCTGCGTGGTCGGCAACGCGAGGAAGTCGACCTTCTCGAACAGCTTCAGCACGTGTTGATAGAAGGCGCTGCGCTCGTTGCTCGCCGCCATCACCTGTGCGGCGGAGAGCAGCAGGCCCTGGTCGTGCTCCCATAGCGCCTCGGGCTTGATCTGCGCGCGGTTCTCCGGCTTGACGAGGAACGGCGCGATGCGCGCGTTGACGAGCCAGGCGCGCCAGGTCAACCAGGCGTCCCAGAGCCGATCGGGCGAGAAGCCGAGCGGCACCGCCTCGACGCGGCAGCCGATCCCTTCGAGTCGTGCGAGTGCCGTGGCGCAGACGTCGAGGATGCCGTCCTCCATCGCCAGATGGCCGCCCAGGTCGCCGAGCCAGCCGATGCGCGGCATGGCATCGGCGGTGCGGCCACCGGCGCTCGCGCCGCCATCGACGTCGAGCCCGTCGGCGAACGAGGGCTCCGTCGCCAGCGACAGGGGAGAGCGCGGGTCGTAGCCGGCCTGCACGTCGAGCAGAAGCGCGAGATCGCGCACGTTGCGCGCCATCGGACCTTCGGTGCCGAAGTGCGTCACCCAGACGTCCTGCGCCGGCAGGAACGGCACGCGTCCCTGGCTCGGCCGGAAACCGAACACGTTGGCCCAGGCGGCGGGGTTGCGCAGGCTGCCCATCGAGTCGCTGCCGTCGGCCACGGGCAGCATGCGCATGGCCAGCGCCACCGCCGCGCCGCCGCTGCTGCCGCCGGCCGACCTGCTCTGGTCGTAGGCGTTGCGGGTCGCGCCGAAGACCTCGTTGAAGGTGTGCGAGCCGAGCCCGAATTCAGGCGTGTTGGTCTTGCCGACGACGATGCAGCCGGCCGCCTTCATGCGCGCGACCATGAGCCCGTCGTGCGCCGGCACGTTGTGGCGCAGCAGCGGCGAGCCGAAGGTCGTCGTCAGGCCGGCCGTCTGGGCGATGTCCTTGATGGCCTGCGGCAGGCCGAACAGGAACGGCCGCGGCGTGTCGCGCTCGCTCGTGCGGGCCAGCGTCGCGTCGCAGGCATCGGCCTCGGCGAGCAGCACGTCGCCGTCGCGCCGGCTGACGATGGCGTTGACGCGCGGGTTGACGGCGTCGATGCGGGCGAGGAAGGCCTGCATGATCTGGCGGCACGACAGCGTGCGCGCCCGGACCGCGGCAGCGAGCTCGTGGGCGCAGAGGTCGGTGATGTCGCTCATGGTCGACGTGGTCGGTCGGCGGGCGCCGGCTGTCAGCGCGAGCCGAACATCATGTGCCGGGCGATCGCCGACTTGACCGGCCCGAGGGCCTGCAGCGCGGCGATGCCGAGGCCGCGCGCCGCCCCGGCGCCGGGCAGCACCCAAGTGAAGCTGCGGGCCAGGAAATCGGTGGCGGCGATCATCGCCCAGCGGTCCGGCGCGCGTTGCCATTCGAGCCGGCGCAGGACGGCGTCGATGTCGATCGCCGCGTCGGCGGACCTCGGCCGCGACAGCGCGTGCACGAGCTCGAAGGCGTCGCGCATGCCGAGGTTCATGCCCTGGCCGGCGACCGGATGCAGCGTCTGCGCGGCGTTGCCGATGCGCACCGTGCGGCCGTCGGTGAGGGTGCG
>CAZZVH010000249.1:2392-5924 GCA_964657365.1 uncultured Burkholderiaceae bacterium | reverse complement strand
GTCGTCGCGCTCCGTCAGGGCCGGGAAGAGCTCGAACGCCGTGGCGATGCCGGTGACCCACGGCGTGACCGCCTCGCTCACGGCCTGTGCCGCTGCATCTTCATCGTCGTCGTCGCTCGAGCGGACGGCGGTGGCGTCCTCGACATCGCCCGTGAGATCGAAGACCCACGGATCGAACCAGCGCCGCTGCGCGATCGCCGCCGACAGCTCGGCGTGACGACGCATCACGAAGGCCTGCAGGCGCGTCGCATCGAAGGACCGCGGCAGGGGCCGGCCATCGACGTCGGTGACCTGCGGCATCCAGCGCGACGCCGGGACCGGCGCCCGCTGCACCAGGACGCCGCAGAGAAAGCCGTCGAGCATCGAGACATCGAGCGGCTCGAGCGGCGGCGGCACCGCGTCGAGCAGCGCCTGCAGCTCGCGGAGCTCGGCGTCGTCGAGCGGCCTGGCGCTCGGCGTCGGGGTGTTCGCGCGCTCGCCGACAGGGCGGCCGGACGAGCGGCCGGACGAACCTCGCGTTGCAGGCGGGCGGCGTGGTGGCGGACGGCGCGGTGCGCTGGACATGCGGCGATTGTCGCCAGTGGCGCCGGGCCGGACGTGTCCGCGGTCAGGACAGGATCATCTGCGTGCAGCGGAACAAGGCGATCTTGCGGTCGTTCGGACCGAACACGGTCGCCGACCAGACATGCGTGGTCCGGCCGAGATGGTCGGCACGGCACTCGGCGCGGATCGTGCCTTCCCGCGCCGTGCCCAGGAAATTGCTCTTGAGCTCGACGGTGGTGAAGTTCTTCGCGCCTTCGGGCAGATGCGCGATGCAGGCGTAGCCGGCGGCGGTGTCGGCGAGCAGCAGGACGCTCGCGGCGTGCAGGAAGCCGTTCGGCGCCAGCATCCAGGGCGCGATCGCCAGCTCGGCGTCGAGCCGCCCTTCCTCGATGCGCGTGACGACCAGGCCGAAGCGGCCGGGCAGGCAATCGGCCTGGCGCTCGTGCAGGCTGTCGGCGGTGATCTCCTTGCGCAGCATGTCGTGGCTCCGTCGAATCGCCAACGCCGGCGACGCGCCCGGAGGATACTTCCGCGATGGGTGCGCAGCTCGAAGACTCGTTCCGGTTGCAGAAGATCGCGAGCGACTTCTACGACGGCACGCTCAGCCGGGACGCGGCCCGCTCGGCCGTGATCGACGTCGTCTTCGACCGTCTCGGCTGCGCCCGCGTCAGCCTCTGGAAATTCCAGGGCGGCGACGGCGACCTGTCGTTGATGGGCTTCGCGTCGAAGCGTTCCGGCGGGACGCTCGACACCACCGTGCAGCGCCTCGCGGCGTCGGAATACCGGGACTACTTCAACGCGATCATCGAGCGCGGCACCTATGTGAGCGTCGACGCGATGAACGACCCGGTGCTGCAGCCGATGCGCGAGCACTACCTCGTCGTCAACAACGTCCTGTCGATGCTCGACGCCGCCTTCCTCCTCAACGGCCGCGCCTACGGCATGGTCTGCTGCGAAGAGACGGTCCGGCCCCGCGCGTGGCGGGCCGGCGACGTGTTCGCGCTGCGCTCGATCGTCACCAAGCTCTCGCTGCTCATGGCGAGCAGCGACGACCCGCAGCTCCTCGGCAATCCCTCCTTGCCGATGCGTGCGCTGTGGGCGCCCGAGCCGGAGACCGGCGCCGCCGCCGCGCCGTCCGACCGGCGCCGCCAGTGAGGCGCGCTGCGCCACACTTCCACCGCCTCTCTGTCCACGCCTTCCACATCCGCCTTCCACACACGCGAACGAGACGACCAATGGGTGCCAACGAAGCCTTCACCAGTTCCGCCGAGATCGGCCACTTCATCGGCGGCGCGCATGCCGTCGGCGGCAGCGGCCGGCGCCAGCCGGTCTTCGACCCGGCCACGGGGCGGATCGCCCGGCAGGTCGCGCTCGCCTCGACCGCCGAAGTCGATGCCGCGGTGGCTTCGGCGAAGAAGGCGTTCCCGGCCTGGGCCGAACTGCCGCCGCTGCGCCGTGCACGCGTGATGAACGCCTTCCTCGGCCTGCTCAACACGCATCGCGACACGCTGGCCGCGATGATCACGTCGGAGCACGGCAAGGTCTTCACCGACGCGCAGGGCGAGGTCTCGCGCGGCATCGACATCGTCGAGTTCGCGTGCGGCATCCCGCAGCTGCTCAAGGGCGACTACACCGAGCAGGTCTCGACCGGCATCGACAACTGGACCATGCGCCAGCCGCTTGGCGTGGTCGCCGGCGTGACGCCGTTCAACTTCCCGTGCATGGTGCCGATGTGGATGTACCCGGTGGCGATCGCCTGCGGCAACGCCTTCGTGCTGAAGCCGAGCGAGCGTGATCCATCGGCCTCGATCTTCATGGCCGATCTGATGAAGCAGGCCGGCCTGCCCGACGGCATCTTCAACGTCGTGCAGGGCGACAAGGAAGCGGTCGACGCGCTGCTCGCCAATCCCGACGTCAAGGCGATCAGCTTCGTCGGCTCGACGCCGATCGCGAAGTACATCTACGAGACCGGCGCACGCCAGGGCAAGCGCGTGCAGGCGCTCGGCGGCGCCAAGAACCACATGGTCGTGATGCCCGACGCCAACCTGGAGCAGGCCGTCGATGCGCTCGTCGGCGCCGCCTACGGCTCGGCCGGCGAGCGTTGCATGGCCATCTCGGTCGCGGTGCTGGTCGGCGACATCGCCGATCGCATCGTGCCCCTGCTGGCCGAGCGCGCGAAGGGCCTCGTCGTCAAGAACGGCATGGAGCTCGACGCCGAGATGGGCCCGCTGGTGACGCAGGAAGCGAAGGCGCGCGTCGAGTCGTACATCGCCGCCGGCGTCACCGAGGGCGCGACCCTCGCCGCCGACGGCCGCGGCCTCGCCGTGCCGGGCCACGAGCAGGGCTACTTCACCGGCGGCACGCTGTTCGACCACGTCACGCCGGGCATGAAGATCTACCGAGAGGAGATCTTCGGGCCGGTGCTCTCGTGCGTGCGCGTCGCCGATTTCGACGCCGCGCTGAAGCTCGTCAACAGCCATGAATTCGGCAACGGCGTCGCCTGCTTCACGAGCGACGGCAACGTCGCGCGCGAGTTCGCGCGCCGGGTCGAGGTCGGGATGGTCGGCATCAACGTGCCGATCCCGGTGCCGATGGCGTGGCACGGCTTCGGCGGCTGGAAGGCCAGCATGTTCGGCGACATGCACGCCTACGGCGAGGAAGGCGTGCGCTTCTACACGCGCCAGAAGTCGGTGATGCAGCGCTGGCCGGCCTCGACACCCAAGGGCGCCGAGTTCACGATGCCGACCTCGAAGTAACGGTCGACCGCGCCATGGGCACGTGGGTTGCCCCTGCGCGCCCATGGCCATCCTTCCGCACGGGCTTCCGAGCGGCGCGCCGCGCGAACGCGCCGCCCGCCTCGTCGACGCGCTGTTCGTCGACGCCGCCGAGACCGATCGCGACGGTGGGTTCCCCTCGCATTCGATCGACCTGCTGCGCGACGCCGGGCTGCTCGCGGCGCCGCTGGCCGACGCGTTCGGCGGCGAGTCGC
>CAZZVH010000249.1:0-2382 GCA_964657365.1 uncultured Burkholderiaceae bacterium | reverse complement strand
GCCGCCGGCGTGCCGCGTCGCGCACCCACGAGCTCCTCTGCACGCTGGCCGCGATCGGCCGCGGCAGCCTGGTCGCCGGGCGCCTGTACGAAGGCCATGTCAACGCGCTCCAGCTGATCGAGCGCCACGGCAATCCGGAGCAGCGCGCGCGCTGGGCCGGCGATGCCACGGCGGGCCAGCTGTTCGGCGTCTGGAACACGGAGGCGGACGGCGGCGTGCGGCTTGTCGGCACGACGCGCGGCTATCGGCTGGCGGGCAGCAAGACCTTCGCGTCCGGCCTCGGCCACGTCGGTCGGGCACTCGTGACCGCCGCCTGCGAGACCGAGGCCGGCCGTGGCTGGCAGATGGTGATCGTCGACACCGAGAGCCGCCGGCCGCGCGAGGACCGCTCCTTCTGGCGGCCCCTCGGCATGCGCGCGAGCGCCAGCTTCCGGGCCGACTTCGAAGGCATCGAGGTCTCTGCCGACGATCTCCTCGGCGCGCCGGGCGCGTACTACGGGCAGCCCGCGTTCAGCGGCGGCGCGATCCGTTTCGCTGCCGTGCAGCAAGGCGGCGCCGAGGCGGTGTTCGACGAGGCACGGCGCTTCCTCGGCGCGCTCGGCCGCACCGACGACCCGCACCAGCGAGCCCGTCTCGGCGAGATGGCGTGGCAGATCGAATCCGGCCGGCTCTGGCTCGACGGGGCGGCGCGCAACGCCGACAGCGCCATGTCGAGCGACGGCGCCGCCGACGCCGCCGGCGCGGTCGGCTACGCCAATCTCATGCGCAGCGCCGTCGAGTCGATCGCGCTGCGCGTGCTCGCCCTGTCCGAACGCTGCGTCGGCGCGCGCGGCCTGCTGCGCCCCGAGCCGTTCGAGCGGCTGCATCGCGACCTGACCCACTACCTCCGGCAGCCGGCGCCCGACGCCGCGGTGGTCGATGCCGGCCGGCACGTTCTCGCCGACCCGAGGCCGGCCAGCGCACTGTGGAGCTGAACGCGGCCAGGCACGCGGCCGCGCAGCTGGCCGCCCTGTGCGCCGATGCGCACACGCTCGACGGCCACGCGCTGCGCGAATCCGGCAGCACCGTCGTGTTCGCGCCGCACCCGGACGACGAGTCGCTCGGCTGCGGCGGCCTGATCGCCTTGCGCGCCGCGCAGGGCTCCGACGTATGGCCGGTGCTGGTCAGCGACGGCGCCGCGTCGCACCCCGGCTCGCGCGCCTTCGATGCCGATGCCCGGCGCGCCCTGCGCGACGACGAATGGCTCGCGGCGCTGGCCTGCCTCGGCGTCGACACCGCCAGGGCGACACGCCTCGGCTGCGGCGACGGCGAGGTGCCGGGTGTCGCCGATCCGCGCTTCTCGGACGTCGTCGCCCGGTGCCGCACGTTGATCGAGGACATCGAGCCGGCGCTCGTCGTCGTGCCGTGGCGCCGCGATCCGCACCCCGATCACCAGGCGACGCACGCCATCGTCCGGGCGGCGCTCGCCACCCTGCCGCCGGAGCTGCCGGCACCGCGTTGCCTCGAGTATTTGGTCTGGGCGGGCGAGCGGGCGCAGCTCGACGACTTGCCGCGAACGGGGGAAGCCATCGCCTGGCGCCTCGACATCGCCGAGGTCGTGGAGCGCAAGCGGGCAGCGATCGCGGCGCACCGGTCGCAGCTCGGCGAGATCATCGACGACGATCCCGGCGGCTTCACGATCGCGCCGGAGATGCGCCGCAGGGCCGAACGGCCGGTCGAGTATTTTTTCGAATCCAGGCGCGGCGCATGAGCTCCGACGCCTCGCTGCCGTCGCGCTACTTCGACGACGTCTACGCCGCCAGCGACGATCCGTGGCACTTCGAGACCAGCGCCTACGAGGCCGACAAGTACCGCGACACGCTGTCGGCGCTGGGCGAGCGCCGGTTCGAGAGCGGCTTCGAGATCGGCTGCTCGATCGGCGTCCTGACGGCGTCGCTCGCGCAGCGCTGCGCGCGCCTGCTCGCGGTCGATGCCAGCGAGACGCCGCTCGCGCGTGCCCGCGCCCGCTGCCGGTCGTTCGACGGCGTGCGCATCGCGCGCATGCAGTTCCCCGACGACCGTCCCGACGAGCGCTTCGATCTGGTCGTGATGTCGGAGGTGGCGTACTACTGGTCGCCCGACGACCTGGCGCGCGCCGCGACGCTCGTGATCGACGCGCTCCTGCCGGGCGGCCTCTGGCTGATGGTCCACTGGACGCCTCTTGTCGCCGACTACCCGCAGACCGGCGACGCGGTCCACGACGCCGTGATCCGGCGTGCCGACGCGGGCGAGATTCGCCACGTCACCGGCTGGCGACGCGAGTCCTACCGACTCGACCTGTTCGAGAAACCTGCTTCGCCTGCCGGTCCGCGATGAGCGAGCGCAGGGTGACGATGGCGCGTG
>CAZZVH010000248.1:0-5945 GCA_964657365.1 uncultured Burkholderiaceae bacterium | reverse complement strand
AGCGACGGCTCACGATGCGGACTCCGGATCCGTCGGCCCGGCCTTCTTGTCGGCCTCGGCTTTCGGCGGCTTCTCCGGCTTCGGCTTGGGCGGCCGGGCGTTGATCTTCATGGTCGCCTTGTCCATGTCGCCGCGCAGCACCAGGTCGATCGCCGAGAGCGATTGCTCGATGCTCTTGTCGATCTCCGTGCGCTCGTCGGCGCCCGGCTTGCGCAGCACGTAGTGGATGACCTCGGACTTGACGCCGGGATGGCCGATGCCGAGGCGCAGACGCCAGTAGTCGGGCGTGCCGAGCTGCGCGTGGATGTCCTTCAGGCCATTGTGGCCGGCGGCCGAGCCACCCAGCTTGAGCTTCGCCTGGCCGGGCAGCAGGTCGAGCTCGTCGTGCACGACCAGGATCTCTTGCGGCTCGATCTTGAAGAAGCGGGCGAGCGCCGACACCGACTTGCCGGACAGGTTCATGAAGGTGGTCGGCTCGAGCAGCCAGAGCGCCTGCCCGTCGACGCTGGCGCGCGCCGCCAGCCCGGAATAGGCACGCTCCGGCGCGAGCGACACCTTCAGCTGCCGGGCCAGTGCGTCGACGAACCAGAAGCCGGCGTTGTGCCGCGTGGCGGCGTAATCGGAGCCGGGGTTGCCGAGGCCTGTGATCAGTCGAATCATGGTCGACCGATTATCGATGGGCACGGCGCCCCGGCGATCCCCTGAAGGCCGGGACGGGCACCCCCGAACGGGCAGCGCTCAGGGGACCTTCGTGACTCTCGCCTCCATGGTCGGCGCGCGCTCGGCGGGCGCCTTGAGGTAATCGATCAGCGCGTCGATGTCCTGGCCGCCACCCCGGCGGTCGCCCGTGTCTCTCGGAAAGACGTAGCCGTCGCCGCCTTCGGCCATGAAGTTGTTGACGGTGACGCGATAGGTCCGTTCCGGCACGATCGGCTCGCCGCCGAGCGTCATGTCCTGCACGTGCTGGCCGTCGGACGCCGAGCTGTGCCATGTGTACGCGAAGCCGTCGGAGGGCGACATCATGGTCGGCTGCGTGGCGCCGGGCCGCTGCTGCGATTCGAGCAGCGTCTTCAGCTGCGCGCCGGTCATTGCGATGACGACGAGGCTGTTGCCGAAGGGCTGCATCGTGAACAGCTGGCCGAAGGTGACGACGCAAGGCGGCGGGCCGCTGCACTCCAGGTCGGAGCGGATGCCGCCGGGGTTGATGAAGGCGATCTGCGCGCCGCCGTTGGCCGGCGCCGCGGTGGCCGCGAGCTGCGCGTCGGCGACCATGCGGCCGGCGACCGACACGTCGTCGAGGCCGGCCCGGCCGAAGCGACCACCGACATGACCGATCGGCCGGTTCGCCTTCGGAGCCACGATCCGCTCGTACCCCGCGACCATCGCGGCGATGGCCGGATCGGGCCGGGTCGTGCGCAGCACGTCGGCATAGGGCGCCGGCAAGGCGGCGGCGAGGCTCTCGCGCATCTCCGGCGGTGTCCGGTCGTTGACGACGGGCAGGTTGATGCTGCGCGTGGCGGACGGGATGATCCGCCCCGTGCGCGGATCGATGGCGATGTCGACGACCGACATGCCGCGCCCGTACGACGTGCCCTGGATGATCGTCCGCCCGCCGATGATGCAGCGGTAGCCCTGGTGGGTGTGGGCGGAGAAGATCACCGTGATCTCCGGCACCAGGCGATTGGCGATGCCGAAGATGGGGCCGTGGCCGCCCGGGCACGAGGGGTCGTTCCAGTCGCCCTGGCTCGCCGACGTGCCGAGCTCTCCGCCCTCGTGGAAGATGGCGACGATCGCATGCACGCCCCTGGCGCGCAGTTGCCGCGCGGCGGCGTTGACGCCGTCGGCCTCGTCGATGAACCGGAGGCCGGCCACGCCCGACGGCGTGACGATGCCCGGCGTGGTCTTCGTGACGGCGCCGATGAAGCCGATGCGGACGCCGCCGCGCCGGAGGATGGCGTAAGGCGCGAGCGCCGGCTTGCCGTGCACGTCGAGCACGTTCGACGCCAGCAGGGGAAACTTCATGCCGCCGTAGGGGCCGAGCGCGCACGCGGCGGCGGCCGCGTCGGGCTGGGGATCGCCGCAGCCGCCCTTCTCGACGCGCAGGAGTTCCTTGAAGCCGTTGTCGTACTCGTGGTTGCCGGTGATGCCGACATCGAGGCCGATCGCGTTCATGACGTCGATCGTCGACTCGTGCCGGAAGATGGTCGAGACGAGCGGCGACGCGCCGATGAGGTCGCCGCCGGACACCATGACGTTGTTCGGAGCCCCGGCGCGCAGGGTCTCGACCATGCCGGCCAATGCGGCGGCACCGCCCACCGGCACGCGCAGCGGCTTGGCATCGGGCGCGCTCGCCGCGGGATCGGCCAGCAGCAGCGAGAGCGAGGCGGGCTCGAGGTTGCCGTGGAAATCGTTGATGCCGATCAGGCGCACCGCCACCGGCGGCGCTGCCGACGCCAGCCCGCATGCCGCGGCCAGCAGGCCGGCGGCGACCAGCCTCAGCGCGACCTCAGGAGCCGCTCGCGTAGTCCAGCGCGAGCACCTTGAGCTGCTCGTTGATGCGTTCGACACGTTCGTTGAAGTAGTTGTTGAAGACGAGGCAGGAGACGGCGATGCCGATGCCGGCGGCCGTCGCGAACAGCGCCGTGCCGATGCCCTGGCTCACCGCCTGCGGGTCGGAGACGCCTTGCGCCGCCAGCGCGGTGAAGGTGTCGATGATGCCCAGAATGGTGCCGAGCAGGCCCAGCAGCGGCGCCAGCGTGATGGTCGTGTCGATCATCCAGAGCATGCGCCGCACGCCGGCCTGCTGGCCGAGATAGAGCGCCTGCACCTTGAGGTCGAACCGTTCCGGATCGATCGACTTCAGGGCGGCGACCCCCGCCACCATGCGCGCATGCGGGCCGACCGCCGATCGCTCGACCTCGGCCTGCAGCTCGCCCGGCTTGTTCCGGGCCAGCAAGTCCATCAGGCGCTTGCGGGCCCGGTCGACGAACGCGTAGTAGATGAGACGCTCGAAGATCACCGCCACGGCGACCACCAGCAACAGCACCATCGCGACGAGGACGGCGTCATGCAGGTAAGTGAAGTTCATGTCCGCGCCGTTCGGTTCAGTAGTCGACCTGGAAGGTCACGCTGGTGAAGCGCGGAGCGCCTTCGTACACGGTCGGCGCACCGGCGGCATTGGTGGAGATCGACGAGCCGCTTCCGGAATTGGCGATGTAGTACTTCTTGTTCAGGAGGTTCGAGATGTTGAGGCGCAGCACGGCGTTCTTGAGGCCGGTCTGTTCCGGGATCGGGATCTTGTAGGCGGCATTGAAGTCGACCGTCGTGTACCTCGGCAGCGCCAGGTCGTTGACCAGCGTGATGTAGCGCGTGGTCGTGTACTTGGCCGCGAGGTTGGCCAGGTAGGCGCCCTGCGCGTATTGCAGGGAGACCGCCGCGAGCCCCTTCGGCGTGTCCGGGAAGATCTTGCCGTTCGTGGGGAACACCGTGGTGGCCGTGGCCTGCAGATCGTTGTCGATCGTGCTCTTGGTGTAGGAGCCCGACACGTAGGCGCTGAAGCCTGCGAGCGGCACGGTTCCGACCTCGACTTCGACTCCCTTGATCGTCGAATCGCCGACGTTCAGGTCGTGGCTGGTGTTGGACTCCGGGTCGTATTCGGTGGCGATCCGGTTCTTGAACTTGTTGTAGAAGCCCGTGATCGACGCCTTGCCGAGATCGTTCTTGTAGCGGAACCCGAGGTCGATGTTGTTCGAGGTCTCCTGCTTGACCGTCAGCGCTTCCAGGCCGGTGGCGGTGCCGACGCCGTTGGCGTACGTGACGCCGTGGCCGAGGCTGAAGTAGTCGAAGTTCCCTGGTGCCTTGAAGTTGCGGGCCAGGCCGACGAAGCCCTGCAGCTCCGGCGTGAACATGTAGCTGGTGTTCAGGCTCGGCAAGGCGTCCGAGTAGGTCTTGTCGAACTGATAGAAGGCGCCGGTGCTGAAGTTCTGCGGCGTCGTCGGCGTCGCCGGATTCGGTGCGCCCGACGGATAGTTCGTGAAGTCACGCTTCAGGCGTCGGTAGCTCACTCCCGGCGTGACGCGCAGCTTGCTGTCGAGCAGGTCGATCGTGTCCTGCAGGAAGACGCTCTCGCCGGTCGAGATCGTGTTGACGTTCCGGTTCTCGTAGAGCGAGCCGTCGCCGTACCGGAACAGCGCGGCGCTGTTGTTCAGGAACTGGTCGCCGATGTTGCCGGCGTTGTCGACGTTGGTGCCCGGCGCTGTCTGGCGGTGCCGCGCCCGTTCGTACCAGAAGCCGCCCAGGATGCTCTGGTTGTCGAGCGCATAGCTGAGCTTGGTCGTGATGCCGGGGCGATGCGTCTCGGTGACGCTGCCGCGATAGATCAGGATCGTGTCGAGCGTGTCGCCGTCGCCGTTGAGGTCGCCGACGCCGCCCTTGAGCGGGCCGCCTTCCTTCACGGACGTCTGCTGCGTGCCCCCTGTGCCGTAGCCGTACCAGTAGTAGGGCTCGACGTCGAGGCGCAGCTTGTCGGTGAGCTGGAAATTGCCAGCGGACGTGAGCAGGTAGTTCTCGAACGGATTCAGTGAATAGCCGTAGTAGGCCGTCCCCGAGGCCGTCGCCGCCTCGTTCTGCACGGTGCCGTTGACGGGCGTCAGATGCTGCGGGATGACGTTGCTGTAGTCGTCGTAGTAGCCGATCTTCCCGTTCGTGAGCGTCGGCGTGACCGGATTCGACGAGCCGTAGGTCAGCGTTCTGATGTTGTTGGTCTGCGCGAAGTTGTAGAGCAGGCTGGCCGACAGCTTCGACCCCTTGCCCAGGTCGTACTCGACCGCGGCGTCGACGTGGTCGCGGTTGGCCTTGCCGCTGCCCTTCCACTTGTCGACCTCCGACTTGGAATAGGAGACGAAGCCCTTGAAATCGCCGATCTTGCCGGTGTCGATGCGTGCGAAGCTGCGGAAGTAGCTGAGCTGGCCGCCCGACTGCGACAGGCGCAGGCGCCGCGTGTCTTCCGGCGCGCAGGTGACGAGACCGATGTTGCCGCCTGACGCGCCGACGTGCGGCGCCTCGGTGTCGGTGGCGCCCTGCGTCACGTAGAGCTCGCACAGGTTCTCGATGTCGGTGTATTCCTGCGGGAAGATCGAGAAGCTCCCCGAATCGTTCACCGGCGCGCCGTTGATGGTGAAGCCCATCTGGTCGCTGTTGAAGCCGCGCACGCGCAGGTTGCCGCCGAACAGGCCGGTCGCGTCCTGGCTGGTGGAATTGACGCCGGGCAGCAGCGACAGGGCCTGGAACGGGTTCGAGCTCGAACGGATCTTGTCGAGCTGCGCCTTGGTCACCGTGCTCTTCGCCTTGGCGGTGTCCTCGTCGATGATCAGGCCGGTGCCGAGCTTGTCGCCTTCGCCGGTGACCGTGATCTTGCCGACCTCGGATGTCTGCTGGGCGTGGGCCGAGGCCACCATGGCGAGCATGGCCAGGGCCACGGAGGAGAGCTTCAGTTTCCGCATGGCGTGGGTCCTTCAGGGTTGCGTGGTGATGGTTGAAACATGGTTCGCGGAGGATTCCCCGGAACGGGTGGTCATTCGGTTTCGCGCTTGAACTCGATGGGGATGACGAACCGGTGAAACGATTCCCCCGCGAAGGCCTCCGGCGGGATCGCGCTGTAGCTGCGCAGGCGCACGGTGCGCAGAGCCTCGTTGTCCAGGATCGGCGAACCGGAGCCGGCCTCGACGCCCGACCCGAGAAGCTGGCCGCTGCGATCGATCTCGATCCACACCCGCACCGTGCCTTCCGGATGCAGCTGACGGGCCTCGCGGCTGGTCGGGTAGCGCTTGTCCTTGTCGATTTGGCTGCGCAGGCGGCTCACGTAGATCGCGTTGGGGTTGACAGCGGGCGCGACGGGCGCCGGCGGAGGAGGTGGCGGCGCCGGCGGCGCGGGTGCGGGAGGAGCC
>CAZZVH010000247.1:0-5962 GCA_964657365.1 uncultured Burkholderiaceae bacterium | reverse complement strand
TTGATGCGCATCAAGCCCCGGCGTGTTCGCGGCCCACCAATGCACGCGTGACACGCGCCGGAGACGCGCGGTTCACACACTGCGACGAAGCGACGCCGGCCGTTGGCACGGCATTGCCCTTCGCTTCCTACGATGCACGCAGGCAATCGCCGCAGTCTTTCGAGGAGCCCGCCATGTCGAGCATGACCATCTCGCGCAACGCCACGCAGTCCGTCGGCGCTGCGTCCCGCCCGCGACCGATCCTGGAAAGCGACGGCCATGGCGACGTCGATGCCGATCTTGTCGCCAGCCGCGAGGTCGCGGCGGCACTGAAGCAGCTGAAGGACACGCTCGCGCCGCAGCGCCGCGTCGTCCGTGCCGGCGAGGTGATCTACCAGGCCGGCGCACGTTTCGACAATCTCTTCGTGATGAACTCCGGCTTCTTCAAGCTGGTGACGCTGACGGCCGACGGGCGCGAGCAGGTCGTCAGCCTGAAGTTCCGCGGCGACTGGCTCGCTTCGACGGCATCGCGACCGGACGCTATGCCTGCGACGCCGTGGCGATGGACACCGGCGACGTCTGGGTCATCGGCTATGCAGCCCTGCTGGCCGCGTGCCCGTCCCATCCGGCCTTGCTGACCACCCTGCATGCGGCGATGAGCCGCGAGATCGGCCGCGATCGCGATTCGCTGATGTCGGTCTGCACGCTGCCGGCCGATGCGCGCGTGGCCGAGTTCCTTCGCCACTTCGCCGATTCGCTCGCCAAGCGCGGCCTGCGCTGCGACCAGATCACGCTGCGCATGACGCGCGCCGAGATCGGCAACTACCTCGGCATGACGCTCGAGACCGTGAGCCGCGCGTTGTCGCGGCTGGCCCGTGACAAGATCATCGCCTTCGCGCAGAAGGGTCGGCGCGACATCGAGATCTCGAGCGCCGATGCGCTCGCGGCATTCGTGCAGCGTTGCATCGCGCCGGCGCCGACGTTGCAATAGCCGGCGGCCGCGACGCGCGCCGGGCGCTCAGGCCGAGCCGAGCGCCCGTGCGATCCCTTGCGCCAGCTCGTCGCGCGAACAGGGCTTGGGCAGCAGCTCCCAGCCCGGCGGCGAATCGCGATCGGCGTCGAGAAGCTCGGCCGAGAAGCCCGACATCAGGAGCACGGCCGCGCCCGGCAGGGCAGCGGCGAACCGCGTCGCGAGTTCGGTTCCGCGCATCCCGGCACCTAGCGCGATGTCGGTCAGCAGGAGCCGGAAGTCGGCATCCGGTTGCAGCGCCAGCAGCGCATGCTCGCCGCTCGACACGGCCGTCACCGTGCATCCCAGCCTCTCGAGGAACTGGCGCATGACGGCGCGAACCTCCGCATCGTCTTCCACGAGCAGGACCGTGAGGCCGGCCGGGATCGCTTGCGCACGGACCCTCGATTCGCGGACCTCGCGCTCGGCGATCGGCGGCGTCGGGATATAGAGCGTGACCGTGGTGCCCGCACCCGGCGCGCTGTCGACGCGGACCGCGCCGTTCGACTGCCTGACGAAGCCGTAGACCGTGCTGAGCCCGAGCCCGGTGCCGCGCCCGGCGGGCTTGGTCGTGAAGAAGGGCTCGAAGGCCCGTTCGCGAACGTCGTCGGACATGCCGACACCGGTGTCGGCGATCGACAGCGCGACGAACCCTCCTTCATGCCGGCCGGCCTGGTCCGGCGCTGGCAGGATGTCGACGGGAATCGAGGTGCAGGCGACGGCGCGAAACGTCAGCGTGCCGCCCTCGGGCATGGCGTCGCGCGCGTTGATGGCGATGTTGAGCAGGGCCGATTCGAGCTGGCCCGCATCAGCCAGCACCGATGTCCGGCCGGACGGCACGTCGACATCGATCCGGATGCGCTGGTCGAGCGTGCGGTGCAGCATGTCGGTGAGCGAGTGCAGCAGGCCGGTGACATCGACCGCCGTCGGCTGGAGGACCTGGCGTCGCGCGAAGGCCAGGAGCTTGCCGGTGAGCTCGGCGCCGCGTCGCGAGGCGCGTGCCGCCGCTTCGACCAGCTGCTGCGCATGCTCGTCGCAGGCCAGCAGAGGCAACTCTTCCAGGACTTCCAGGTTGCCCTGGATGACGGTCAGCAGATTGTTGAAATCGTGGGCGATTCCGCCTGTCAGCTGACCGACGCTCTCCAGGCGTTGCGCATGGTTCAGCGCCTCCTCCGATTGCGCCCGCTGCAGGCTGCTCGCGAGCATGTTGGCGAGCGACTCCAGGAAGCGGACCTCGTCTTCGCCGAAGACGCGCCGCTCGCGCGAACGGACGGCCAGCACGCCGATCGTGCGGCCGCGGTCGGACAGCGGGACCGCCAGCGCGCTGACGAGGCCCTCGTCCAGATAGTGCCGGGGCACCGCGAATCGCTGCTCGTCCCGGTAGTCGGGCACGATGATCGAGCTGCCCTGGGCGAGGACGAAGCCGAGCGACGTGTTCGGACGGCTTTCGACGCGGTCGCCCCGCGCTTCTCCGGCCACGGTGCCGACCGCACTGGCGACGCGCAGCGCGCTCGAATCGCTCTCCAGCAGATAGACCATGGCCACCTCGACCGACAGCGCTTCGGCCGCCGTCACGGGCACACGGTCGAGCAGCACCTGCGGCGCCCGGGTGTCGACGGCCAGCCGACCGAGATGGGCGAGATGCTCGCTGTAGTGCGCGCGCTGCAGTGCCTGCTTCATGCGCGGATACGCACCGATGTCGCGGATCGCCGCGACCACCAGCGGCGAGCCGTCGTCGAACAGCGGGCTGAGCGCGATCTCGACGATGACCTCGGAGCCGTCCTTGCGCCTGGCGACGAGTTCGGTCTGCGCGCCGCCCATCGGCCGAGGCCGCGGCGCCGCGGCGAAGTCGGCGCGGTAGGTGGCGTGCCGCGGCCGGACGCCATCGGGCACGAGCGCGTCGACCGCGAGACCGACCAGTTCCTCGACCGGGTAACCGAGCAGCACGCAGGCCGACGGGTTCGCCATCACGACGGTGCCGCGCGCGTCGGCGACGATCAGGGCGTCGGGGTAGGCGGCGAACAGGCTGCGGAAGACATCGCCTTCGTCGAGTCCGTTCGGCAAGCGGGAATGGCGTGCCGGCGACGTGTCCATGGCGTCACGCGCCCGGCGCCGACCGGACCGCCGGCACGAACAGATAGCCGGCGCCGCGCACCGAACGGATGACCTGCGGATCCTCGGCGTCTGCTTCGAGCTTCTTGCGCAGGCGGCCGACCTGGACGTCGATCGTCCTGTCGAACGGTGCCGCTTCACGACCCCGCGTCTGTTCGAGGAGGAAATCGCGCGACAGCACGCGACCGGGGTGGCGGGCGAACACCAGGAGCAGGTCGAACTCGCCGCCCGTCAGGCCGACCTCGCGCCCGCCGGCCGCCAGCAGCCGGCGCGCTGCCACGTTCATCTGCCAGCCGGCGAAGAACAGCTCGTCGACGTGGAGGGATGGCGCCGCCACGCCGGTCGGTGCGGTGCGGCGCAGGACCGCCTTGACGCGCGCGAGAAGCTCCCGGAGGTCGAACGGCTTCGTGACGTAGTCGTCGGCGCCGATCTCGAGGCCGACGATCTTGTCGACCGCGTCGCCCCGACCGGTGACGATGACCAGGCCGCAGTGCCAGTGCTCGCGCAACTGCCGCGCGATCGAGAGGCCGTCTTCGCCGGGCAGGCCGAGGTCGAGGAGCACCAGCGCAGGCGGATCGACCGGCATGAGCGCCATGAGGCTGCCGCCATCGTGCAGTTGCGAGACGCGATAGCCATGGCCCTGCAGATAGCCCGCCAGCAGCCGCGTGATGTCTGCCTCGTCGTCGAGCACCGCGACATGGAGAGCAGGATTCAGTGCCATGGGAGCGCCGGTCGGGCCATGGCCTGAGCCGGCTATTTGACGCGCTTCAGCGAAGGGCGCTTCGGTGGAGGCTCGGTCGGCGGCTCGACGTCGGATGCGCCGGCGCTGCGCGGCGTCTTGGCGATCGACGCGTCTTCGCTGCGTGCGAGGCGCGGGCCGGCCGACGCCACCGGGCGAATTCCGGCGCCCGGCTCCGCCGCCGACGGCTCGGGCGAAGCGCCGACCGGCGTGGCGCCCACCGGCATCGGGAACGCCATCCCCTGCCCGTTCTCGCGCGCATAGATGGCTATCACGTGATCGATCGGCACGACGATCTCGCGCGAGCTGCCGCCGAAGCGCGCCTTGAACTCGATCGTCTCGTTGCCGAGCTTCAGCGCGCTGGTCGCCTCGAAGCCGACGTTGAGGACGATCTCGCTGTTCTTCACGTACTCCTTCGGCACGCGCACGTTCTCGTCCACGAACACGGCGATGTACGGCGTGAAGCCGTTGTCGGTGCACCAGTCGTGCAGCGCACGGATCAGGTACGGCCGCGTCGACGTGCCGGCGGTCGCTGGGGAGATCGGCGTGGTCATGTCGAAGACGGTGTCGGCCTTACTTGCGCATGACCTTTTCGGACGGCGTCAGCGCTTCGATGTAGGCCGGCCGGGAGAAGATGCGCTCGGCGTACTTGAGCAGCGGCACGGCATTCTTCGACATGTCGATGCCGTAGTAGTCCAGGCGCCAGAGCAGCGGCGCGATGGCGACGTCGAGCATCGAGAAATCGTCGCCGAGCATGAACTTGTTCTTCAGGAAGATCGGCGCGAGCTGGGTCAGGCGGTCGCGGATCTGCGAGCGCGCCTTCTCGAGCTGCTTGTCGGTGCCCTTGACGCCGCGGCCCTCGAGCACGTTCACATGCGCGAACAGCTCCTTCTCGAAGTTGAACAGGAACAGCCGCACGCGGGCGCGCGCCACCGGGTCGCCCGGCATCAGCTGCGGGTGCGGGAAGCGCTCGTCGATGTACTCGTTGATGATGTGCGACTCGTACAGGATCAGGTCGCGCTCGACCAGGATCGGCACCTCGTTGTACGGGTTCATCAGGGCGATGTCTTCGGGCTTGGCGAAGAGGTCGACGTCGCGGATCTCGAAGTCCATGCCCTTCTCGAACAGCACGAAGCGGCAGCGGTGCGAATAGGGATCGGTCGTTCCGGAATAAAGCACCATCATGGTCGTCAAGCTCCAGGGAAAATCGGGAAATAGAGGCAAAGAAGCCGGCCATGCCGGCCGGCCTCAGAAGGTCTGGCGGGCGGTGGCCCGCGGCACTGGCGTCGCCGCTACTCGACGGTCTTCCAGTACGACGCGTTTAGGCGCCAGGTGAACACGATCAGCACACCGAGAAAGATCAGCACGCCGACGCCGATGCGCACGCGCTTACCCTGCGCCGGCTCGCCCATCCACTGCAGGTAGGCCACCAGGTCGCCGATCGTCTCTTCGTAGTCGTGGGGGCTCATCCTTCCCGGCGTGATCTGCTCGAAGCCGGTGAACACCTGCTCCGGCTTCTCGCCTGCATGCTCGCTCTTCTTCTCGACGAAGACGGCGCGGCGCTCGCCCTGCAGCTGCCACAGCACATGCGGCATCGCGATGTTCGGGTAGGCGAGGTTGTTCCAGCCGGTGGGCCGGGATTCATCGCGGTAGAACGAACGCCACAGCGTGTAGAGATAGTCGGCCCCGCTGCCCTTGCCGGCCTCGGCTCGGGAGCGGGCGATCACCGACAGGTCGGGCGGCGCGGCGCCGAACCAGTCCTTCTGCTGCGCGGGATCGGCGGTGATCGTCATCGTGTCGCCGACCTTGTCGGTCGCGAACAGCAGGTTCTTCTTGATGTCGTCGTCGGTCAAGCCGATGTCGTGCAGGCGGTTGTAGCGCATGTACGACGCCGAATGGCAGTTCAGGCAGTAGTTGACGAAGACCTTGGCGCCGTTCTGCAACGACGCCATGTCGGTCATCTTCTCTTCCGGGAACTTCGTCCAGGGATAGCCTTCCTCGGCGGCGGCAGGCAGCGCGAAGCCGCAGGCGACGATCAGGCTGAGCAGGATTTTTTTCATCGAAGGCACGGCTCGGCGGTCAGTGGGCGGCGAAGGTCACGCGATCGGGCACCGGCTTGAAGG
>CAZZVH010000246.1:0-5980 GCA_964657365.1 uncultured Burkholderiaceae bacterium | reverse complement strand
AAACTCTTCTTTCAGCACAACCAACGCACGACGTCCCATGAGATCGACATCGCTCCTCCTCCTGCTCGCCATCGCGGCCGTGACCACGCCTTGCCTGTCGGTCGCGGCCGACCCTGCTCCGTCATCGATCCCGGCGGTCGATTTCGCCAAGCGGCCGAAGTATTCGTCGCTGCAGTTCTCGCCGGACGGGAACCGCTTCGCCGCGCTGCAGGATTTCGACGGTCGCGCCAACCTGACCATCGGCGACCTGAAGGCCGGCAAGCTGACCCGCATCACGAACTTCACGACGTACGACGTCGGTCAATACAACTGGATCAGCAATTCCCGGCTGGTGTTGAGCCTCTACGACTCGAAGAAGGGGCTGGCCGAAACCAGGGGCGGCGGCCTGTTCGCCATCAGCATCGACGGCAGCGATGCCAAGGCGCTGTCTCCGACCAACGAAGACTGCGAGAACGCGAACAAGGTCGTCTGCCGGCAGACGCGATTCGTCAGACGCATTCCGGGTAGCGAAGACGACGTCATCGCCGCCGCGAACGAGCGTGACGTCCAGACCGAGGACCTCTACCGGCTCAACACCCGGAGCGGCAAGAAGACGTTGCTGACGACGCAAAACCCGGGGAAGGTGAGCGATTGGTTGCTCGACACGAACAACGTTCCGCGCGCCGCTATTTCCGATGACGGGAAGACCCAGGCGGAGACGTTCTGGTATCGCGACAGCGCCGACGCGCCCTGGCGCAAGATTTCGACGGCCGTCGGCGAGGCGCCGAGGATGCGCCCTGCAGCGTTCGATGTCGACGGCTCGCTCCTAGTCTACTCCAACCTCGACAGCGACACGTACAAGCTCTACGAGTTCGACCCGTCATCGGGCAAGCCGGGGAAGCTGGTCCTCGGCGACCGCGTCGCCGACATCGTGGACTCCCCGTACGGCAGTGATGCGTCGATCATCGCTCCGGCGTCCCTGGGCTTCAAGATCATCGGCGTCCGCTTCCAATCCGACAAGCCGCAGACCGTCTGGTTCGACGACACGTACTCCAAGCTGCAGGCGCTGATGGACGCGAGCCTGCCCAAGGGCAACATCAACACGTTCTCGGTCCTGGAAGACGGCAATGTCGCCCTCGTGTCGTTCAGCGACAGGGATCCCGGTGACTATTACCTGTATCACGCCAAGGAAAAGCAACTGGAAGAGGTCTTGCGACCTGCAGACTGGCTGAAGCCGCAACAGATGTCGCCCATGTCCGTGGTTCGCTACAAAGCCCGCGACGGTCTGGAAATTCCCGCCTACCTCACCCTGCCTGTCAGCAAGCCGCCGCGCAAGCTTCCGCTTGTCGCCGTCATCCACGGCGGCCCATGGGTTCGCGACAACTGGGGATTCAACTCGGATGTCCAGTTCCTGGCGAGCCGGGGCTATGCGGTGTTCCAGCCGAACTATCGTGCTTCCGACGGGTACGGCCGGCATCACCTCGAGGCCGGATTCAAGCAACTGGGCGAGTCCATGCAGGACGACATCACCGATGGCATCCGCTATCTGATCGCCCAGGGCATCGTCGACCCCGAGCGCGTCTGCATCGACGGAGGCAGCTATGGCGGCTACGCCACGATGATGGGTCTCATCAAGGAGCCGGACATGTTCAAGTGCGGCATCGATGAAGCCGGCGTGATCGACCTGTTCTGGTGGCACGACCTGGGTTACACCGACTACAACCGCGCCGACGCCGACGCGGCCGAGGAAAGCCTGCGCGTGCGCATCGGCGACACGAAGGCCGACCACGACCTGCTCGCCAAGAACTCGCCGCGGCTGCATGCAGACAAGGTCAAGGCGCAGGTCATGATCATCCACGCCGTCCGGGACCAACGCGTTCCCTTCCAACACGCCGAAGGCATGCGCGACGCTCTGCGAGCCGCCGGCAAGCCGGTCGAGTGGGTCGTGTATTCCGACGAAGCCCACGGCTTCATCAAGCTCGAGAACCGTGTCGACCGCTACAACAAGATCGAGGCGTTCCTCAAGCAGAACATCGGGCAGTGAGGCTGCGTCAGGCCGGCGGCGTGCGCTTCAAATCGCGAAACGCCTCGAACAGCCAGCTCCGCATGCCGACGAGCAAGGTGTAGGGCGTGCGCTGCTCGTCGGGCAGCTTCTGCTCGGCGACGTGGGCGCGCGCGAAGTCCTGGCCGACGCGCTGCAGCCGCTCGACCAGCGTCGTCGCCAGGCCGGTCGTGATCTCGCCGTGCACGAGCATGATGGTCTCGCCCACGCCGTCGAAGCCGCCGCTGAGATAGTCGCCGACGACGTGCTCGCGGAAGTAGCGCATCACCGGGCCGTGCGGCAGCCAGCGAAATCCCTTGGCCACCTTGAGCCGATAGCGGTTGAGCGGCCGGAGTTCGATGATGCCGAGCCGGTCGAGCCGGGTCAGGTAGCCGATGCACTCGGCATCGGTGAACAGGTACTCGCGGGTCAGCTCCTCGAAGCTCCACTGGCTGAGGCAGCAGATCGCCACCAGCAACAGGCGACGGTCGGCGACCACGGCGGCCTCCTGCTCCGGCGTCAGCTCGTGGGCCAGCGGCTGGGCATCGGCCACCTTGCGGGCCAGTTCGGAGAAGTCCATCTTCAGCACGCGCAGCATCTCGTCGATGCGCGAGAGCGGCATGTCGCTCTTGGCGAAGACTCGCTTGACGCTCGACTCCGACATGCCGAGCGCATCGGCGAGGTCGCCGTAGGTGACGCCGGCGGCGCGCAGTTCGCTCTTCAAGGCGTCGACGAGGTCTCGGGTGGTGCTCATTCGGTGGCTGGAAGCGGCGCCAGTATCGCCGAGCGCACCGAGCGGTTTCGTGTCCGGCGACTGCGGGCGAGAGCGGGCCGCGGGTCATGGCCATCGGGTAGATTCGAGCGCCTCGAGGAGAGCCCATGGACACCGGTCTGAACGGCGACGCCAGCCGGAACGCGACAGCCCCGCACGCGAGCCCTGCCGACGCGTCCCACGCGCCACCGAACCAGTTCGCGCTGCTCGGCCAGCGCCGCTTCGCGCCGTTCTTCTGGACCCAGTTCCTGGGTGCCGGCAACGACAACCTCTTCAAGTTCGCGTTCACGGTGCTCGTCACCTACCAGCTCGAGGTGAGCTGGCTGCCGCCGGCGCAGGCCGGCCTCGCGATCGGCGCGCTCTTCATCCTGCCGTTCCTGATCTTCTCGGCGACCAGTGGCCAGCTCGCCGACAAGTACGACAAGAGCCTGCTGATCCGCGTCGTGAAGTGGTTCGAGATCGGCGTGATGGCGCTCGCAGGCTACGGCTTCGTCACCGCCAACGTGATCGTGCTGCTCGGCTGCGTCTTCCTGATGGGCCTGCACTCGGCCCTGTTCGGCCCGGTCAAGTACGCCTATCTGCCGCAGCACCTGTCCGACCGCGAGTTGACCGGCGGCAACGGCATGGTCGAGATGGGCACCTTCGTGTCGATCCTGCTCGGCAACGTCGCCGGCGGCCTGCTGATCGCGATTCCGCAGCGGGGTGCGTTCTACGTGGCGTTCGCCTGCGTCGGCATCGCCGTGCTCGGCCGGCTGACCGCGCAGGCGGTGCCGGCATCGCCGTCGACCGACGCATCGCTGCGCATCAACTGGAACCCGGTCACCGAGACCATCCGCAACCTGAAGCTCGCGCACGGCAACGTCGTCGTCTTCCGCTCGCTGCTCGGCATCTCGTGGATGTGGTTCTTCGGCATCGCCTTCCTGGCCCAGTTCCCGTCGTTCGCCAAGGAAGTGCTGCACGGCGACGAGCAGGTCGCCTCGCTGCTGCTGGTCGTGTTCTCGGTCGGCATCGGCACCGGCTCGCTGCTGTGCGAGATGCTGTCGCGCCGACACGTCGAGATCGGGCTGGTGCCGCTCGGCGCGATCGGCATGAGCGTGTTCTCGGCCGACCTGTACTTCGCCGCGCGCGGCCTGCCGGCGGCCGCTCCCTACACGGTCGGCGCCTTCGTCGCCCAGGCGGCGCACTGGCGCGTGATGATCGACCTGGCCCTGCTGGCGCTGTTCGCCGGGCTCTACAGCGTGCCGATGTACGCGCTGATCCAGATGCGCTCGCAGCCGAGCCACCGGGCCCGCATCATCGCCGCCAACAACATCCTGAACGCGCTGTTCATGATCGTCAGCTCGGTGCTGGTGGGCGCGCTGCTGGCCGCCGGCCTGACGATTCCGCAGGTGTTCCTCGTCATCGCCGTTCTGAACGCGATCGTCGCGGGCTACATCTTCCTGCTGGTGCCCGAGTACCTGCTTCGCTTCATCGCCTTCCTGGTGGCGCGGCTGGTCTATCGCTTCAAGGTCGAGGGCGACCAGAACATCCCGACCGAAGGCGCGGCGATCCTCGTCTGCAACCACGTGAGCTTCATCGATCCGGTGCTGCTGATGGCGGCGAGCCCGCGGCCGATCCGCTTCATCATGGACCACGCCATCTTCCAGACGCCGATCCTGGGCACCTTCTTCCGGCTCGGCAAGGCGATTCCGATCGCACCGCACCAGGTCGACCCCGCCGTCTACGAGCAGGCGTTCGCGAAGGCCCGCGAGGTGCTCGACGACGGCGACCTGCTCTGCATCTTTCCCGAAGGCGCGCTGACCAAGACCGGCGAGCTGGGCGAGTTCAAGGGCGGCGTCATGAAGCTGCTCGCCTCGAACCCGGTGCCGGTGATCCCGCTGGCGTTGCGGAACCTGTGGGGCTCTTATTTCTCGCGCGCCGGCGGCAAGGCGATGAGCCAGCCGTTCAGGCGCGGCCTCTTCAGTCGCGTCGCACTGGTCGCCGGCCCAGCGGTCGCGCCGGCCGATGTGAGCCCGGAGCTGCTGCGCGAGAAGGTCGGCGCACTGCTGGAGACGACGGGCTGAGCCGATGCCCGCGTGTCACGCGGTCCGGCTCGATCCGCCGAGACCCAGCCGTTCGTACTCCGAGATCACCTGCGCGCCGAGCAGCAGCAGCGTCGCCGCGATCTCCAGGCTCAGCAGCACGACGATCGCCGTCGTCAACGATCCGTAGACGACGTTGACCTGCGACAGCGTCGCGAAATACCAGACCAGCACGTGGCGCGTGATCTCCCACAGGATCGCCGCCGTGACGCCGCCGATCAGCGCATGGCGCACGTCGAGGCGGCCGGCCGGCATCACCAGGTACACGGAAGTCAGCACGAAGATCTCGCCGGCGAACCCGAGCAGGTACAGGAGCACGCCCGAGAGGCCGTGCAACGACCAGGTGCGACCGAACAGGTCGACGCTCTCGCGGCCGACCGCCTGCAGGCTGCCCGCCACCAGGGTCACCAGGAGCAGGCCGACGCCGAGCGACAGGATGTAGCAGTACGGGATGAGCGCGGAGAAGATGAAGCGGCGCTTCCGGGCGACGACGCGGTGCAGGAAGATCACCGACATCGCGTTCTCCAGCACGGTGAAGGCGAGCGAGCTGAAGAAGAACATCGTGCCGAGCACGACCCAGCCGACGTCGTCGCGGTTGTCGAGGAAGTGGGCGAGCTCGCGGACGATCGCGCCTGACTGTCCCGGCACCAGCCACTCGAGATAGCGGCCGATCGTGCCGAGCAGCTCGCGCTGGTCGATGAGGTGCGACAGCGCGATCACCGCCAGGATCAGCAGCGGCACGATCGACAGCAGTGCGTAGTAGGCCACCGCGCCGGCGAGCAGCAGGCCCTGGTTGGCCCGGAAGCCCTTCAGCACCGACCAGGCGAAGCGCCAAGGATGGCGCAGCACCTGCTGTGCCGGCGGCGTGATCAGCCGCTGGCGCAGGAAACGGTGCAGTCGATTCGGTTCGCTCAATGCTCCGGCGTCGAGATCTCGCGCAACGCGTCGTCGGTGTGCGTCGATTGTCGCGTCGCCAGATCGGCGAGCGCGACGATGCCGACGATCTCGTTGTTCGCATCGAGCACGGCCAGCCGACGCACCTGCGCCTCGCCCATCTCGGCGAGCACGGTCTCGACGGTGTCGGTGTCGCGGCACCAGCGCACGTCG
>CAZZVH010000245.1:0-5983 GCA_964657365.1 uncultured Burkholderiaceae bacterium | reverse complement strand
ATCAAGGACAAGCTCGGCGAGCTGCGCGCCGCGATGCTGCTCGCCAGCACCGACAAGTCGAAACGGCTCGAGGCGACGAAGGAGCTCGGCCGGACGGGCACGCCGGCCACCAAGACGCTGCTGCTCGATCGCCAGAAGATCGAGACCGACGCCGATGTCAATGCGGCGATCGGCGTCTCGCTCGGCCAGATCGAAGGCCGCCTCGCCTGGGGCGAGCGCATCGGCGTGATCTTCACCGGCATCAGCCTCGGCTCGATCCTGCTGCTGGTCGCCCTCGGCCTGGCCATCACCTACGGCCTGATGGGCGTCATCAACATGGCGCACGGCGAGTTGATGATGATCGGCGCCTACACCACGTACGTCGTCCAGAACCTGTTCCGCGCCTATCTGCCGGGCTTCTTCGACGCCTACGTGATCGCCGCGATCCCCGCTGCCTTCATCGTCTCGGCGCTGGTCGGCGCGGTGCTCGAGCGCGGCGTCATCCGCTTCCTCTACGGCCGGCCGCTCGAGACGCTGCTCGCCACCTGGGGCATCAGCCTGATCCTCCAGCAGGCGGTGCGCTCGATCTTCGGCGCGCAGAACGTGCCGGTCGAGAACCCGTCGTGGCTGTCGGGCGGCGTCGCCGCGGCGAGCAACCTGGTGCTGCCGTACAACCGGATCGCGATCATCGTCTTCGCCATGCTGGTGCTGGGCGGCGTCGCCTTCCTGATCGCCAGGACGCGGCTCGGCCTGTTCGTCCGCGGCGTGACGCAGAACCGCCGCATGGCCGCCTGCGTCGGCGTCGACACCGCCCGCATCGACATGGTCGCCTTCGCTTTCGGTGCCGGCATCGCCGGGCTGGCCGGCTGCGCGCTCTCGCAGGTCGGCAACGTCGGGCCCGACCTCGGCCAGAGCTACATCGTCGATTCGTTCCTGGTGGTGGTGGTCGGCGGCGTCGGGCAACTCGCCGGCACCGTGCTCGCGGCGCTGGGCCTCGGCATCCTGAACAAGTTCCTCGAAGGCATCGCCGGCGCCGTGCTGGCCAAGATCTTCGTGCTCGTGATCATCGTCGTCTTCATCCAGCGGAAGCCCTCGGGCCTGTTCGCGATGAAGGGCCGGAGCGCCGAAGCGTGAGGCCGAACCGATGAGCGCCGTCCTGCCGACCCCGGCCCCGATGTCGATGGCGGCCCAGCCACGCGGCATGCTGCTCGGCATCCGCGGCTGGACCGGCGTGACGATCGCGCTCGCCGTCGTCGCGGTGCTGGTGCCGATCGGCAACCTGCTGGTGCCGGCCGACAGCATCTTCCACCTGAGCGACTTCGCCGTGCAGCTGACGGCCAAGATCATGTGCTACGCGATGGCCGCGCTGGCGATGGACCTGATCTGGGGCTACACCGGCATCCTCTCGCTCGGCCACGGCGTGTTCTTCGCGCTCGGCGGCTACGCGATGGGCATGTACCTCATGCGCCAGATCGGCCGCGACGGCCAGTACCGCATGGACATGCCCGACTTCATGGTGTTCCTCAACTGGAAGGAATTTCCCTGGACCTGGACCTTCTCGAACTCGTTCGTGATGCAGATGCTGTTCGTGGTGCTGGCGCCCGGCCTGCTCGCCTTCGTGTTCGGCTTCTTCGCGTTCCGCTCACGCATCAAGGGCGTCTACTTCTCGATCATCACGCAGGCCATGACCTTCGCGATGATGCTGCTCTTCTTCCGCAACGAGACCGGCTTCGGCGGCAACAACGGCTTCACCGACTTCAAGCGCATCCTGAACATCCCGATCGCCACGCCGCAGATGCGGATGTGGCTGTTCGTGATCACCGGCTGCACCCTGATCGGCTTCTTCCTGATGGCCCGCGCCATCGTCGGCAGCAAGTTCGGCCGCGTCCTGCAGGCGATCCGCGATGCCGAGAGCCGCGTCATGTTCACCGGCTACGACCCGCTCAAGTACAAGCTCGCCATCTGGACGCTCTCGGCCGTGATGTGCGGCATCGCCGGCGCCCTCTACGTGCCGCAGGTCGGCATCATCAACCCGAGCGAGATGACGCCGGCGGCCTCGATCGAGATCGCCATCTGGACGGCGGTGGGCGGCCGCGCCACGCTGATCGGCCCGATCATCGGCGCGTTCTTCGTCAACTTCGCGAAGAGCTGGTTCACGCAGGTCTTCCCCGAGGTCTGGCTCTATTTTCTCGGCGCGCTGTTCATCGCGGTGACGCTGTTCCTGCCGGGCGGCATCGTCGGCCTGTTCAGGCATCCGAAAGTGCTCGCGCTGCTGAAGCGCAGCGTGCGCAAGGAAGAGGGATCCTCGTCATGACGCCTGACCTGATGCGCGCCGGCTCCGAAGCCCGCCGACACGCCGAGCAACGCGCGATCGCGCTCGAAGGGAGCACCTCCGGCGGCCGGGTCGCGAGCTATTCGCGCGTCGTCACGCCGGGCCAGCTCGACATCACGCACGGCGCCATCCTCTATCTCGACGACATCACCGTCAGCTTCGACGGCTTCAAGGCCCTGAACGCGCTGTCGATGAGCATCAGCGCCGGCGAGCTGCGCTGCATCATCGGCCCGAACGGCGCCGGCAAGACGACCATGATGGACGTCATCACCGGCAAGACCCGGCCCGACAGCGGCCGCTGCTTCTTCGGCTCGACCATCGACCTGCTGCGCCTGCGCGAGAACGAGATCGCCTCGGTCGGCGTCGGCCGCAAGTTCCAGAAGCCGACCGTGTTCGAGTACCTCTCGGTGTTCGAGAACCTCGAGCTGGCGCTGAAGGCCGACCGCGGCGTGCGCGCCTCGCTGTTCTTCCGCCTCTCGGGCGCGCAGCTCGACCGCATCGGCGAGATGCTCACGCTCATCCACCTGAAAGACGACGCCCAACGCACAGCCGGGATGCTCTCCCATGGTCAGAAGCAGTGGCTCGAGATCGGCATGCTGCTGATGCAGAACCCGCGCCTGCTGCTGCTCGACGAGCCCGTCGCCGGCATGACCGACGAGGAGACCGAGCGCACGGCGGAGCTGTTCCTGTCGCTCGAAGGCAGTCACTCGCTCGTGGTCGTCGAGCACGACATGAGCTTCATCCACGCCCTCACGCACGGCAACCCGGCCAAGAAGGTCACGGTCCTGCACGAAGGCAGCGTGCTTGCCGAAGGCTCGCTCGCCGAAGTGCAGCGGGACGAGAAAGTCGTCGAGGTCTATCTTGGACGGTGAAGTCGCCGCTCTCGTCGAGCCGGCGACGGTCGCCGCGCCACGGCCCGGCCCGGAGCCCGGCGCGCCGATTCTCAAGGTCGATGCGATCAACCAGTATTACGGCGGCTCGCACATCCTGCGCGGCGTCTCCCTGACAGCCGCGATCGGCGAGGTCACGGTCGTGCTCGGCCGCAACGGCGTCGGCAAGACGACGCTGCTGAAGAGCCTGATGGGCGTGGTGCCGGTGCGCTCCGGACATGTCACCTTCGGCGGCGCCGACATCACCGGCGAGACGCCGTACCAGCGCGTGCGCCGCGGCATCGGCTACGTGCCGCAGGGCCGCGAGATCTTCGGCCGGCTGACGGTCCAGGACAACCTGTCGATGGGCCTGGCCTACAAGCCCGGTTCCACGCCGCTGCCGCAGGAGCTGTTCGAGCTGTTCCCGGTGCTGAAGGCGATGCTGCATCGCCGCGGCGGCGATCTTTCCGGAGGGCAGCAACAGCAGCTCGCGATCGCCCGCGCGCTCGCCGCGGGGCCCAAGCTGCTGATCCTCGACGAGCCCACCGAAGGCATCCAGCCGTCGATCATCAAGGACATCGGCCGCGTCATCCGCATGCTCGCCGACACCGGCCTGCCGATCGGCGGCAAGCGGCAGCGCATGGCGATCGTGCTGGTCGAGCAGTACTACGACTTCGCCGAGGAGCTGGCCGACCGCTACCTCGTGATGGAGCGCGGCGAGATCGTCCAGCAGGGACGCGGCGCCGACATGGCGGCCGAGGGCGCGCGGGCCAGGATGTCGATCTAGCGGTCGACGGCACCGCGGCCGGCCCGTGGCGGCGGCAGGCAACAATGCACGCCCGACCACCCGCAGCGCCACGATGATCACCGTCCACCATCTCAACAACTCCCGTTCGCAGCGCGTGCTCTGGCTGCTCGAGGAGCTGGGTCTGCCGTACGAGATCGTCAAGTACCAGCGTGATCCGCAGACGATGCTCGCGCCGGCGTCGCTGCGGGCGGTGCACCCGCTCGGCAAGTCGCCGGTGATCACGGACGACGGCGTCACCATCGCCGAGACGGGCGCGATCATCGAGTACGTCCTCGAGCGCCACGGCGGCGGCCGCTTGATTCCGGCGGCGGGCACGCCCGAGCGCCTGCGCTACACCTACTGGCTGCACTTCGCCGAGGGCTCTGCGATGTCGCCGCTGCTGCTCAAGCTCATCTTCGACCGGATCGAGACCGGGCCCATGCCGTTCTTCGCCAAGCCGATCGCCAAGGGCATCGCCCGCAAGGTGAAGGGTCTCATGGTCGAGCCGAACCTGAAACGCCATCTCGATTTGATGGAAAGCGAGCTCGGCAAGAGCGAGTGGTTCGCCGGCAACGACTTCAGCGCCGCCGACATCCAGATGAGTTTTCCGGTCGAGGCGTCGGCGATGCGCGCCGGTCTCGACGCGCGCTGGCCGAAATTGATGTCCTACCTGAGGAAGATCCACGCCAGGCCGGCGTACCGCAAGGCACTCGAGCGCGGCGGCCCGTACAGCTTCGCCAACGACTGACGCGACGGCCGGCAAGCCGCCGGGCTCCAGTGGCCGGCGGATCCGGTCAGCGCGCCGACGTTTCGCCGGCGGTGTCGAGCGCGCCGGTGCGGCGCGACGGCGCGCCCGCGGTGACGGCACGGGCCGCCGGGGCAGTCGTCTTCGCGACCGCGACGGAGGTGCTCGGCGAGCCGGTCGATGCCGGCGGCGGGTCCAGCAAGGCGACCATCGGGCTCTTCATCTGCACCGCGAACGTGAGCACGGTCTTGCCGGTATCGAACGGCAGCTTCTGGCGCGGGTCGGCGCCCCGGCCGATCAGGAACTCGACCATGTCCTTCTGCGACGTCGGAAACGTGAGATAGCCCGGAACGAGCACGCGCTGCAGCGGCACCCAGGAAAGCTGGCCGCCCCGCTGCGGCGGCGCCAGGTTGGCGAGCTGCGGCAAACGGTAGATCCACCAGTCGAGCGCGGCCCAGTTGCTGTTGCGCAGGGCCATCTCGAAGCCGCTCGGCAAGGCGCCGTCGTAGCTGTCGAGCGCAGCTTCCGGCTTGTGGCCGGCGACTTCCAGCTCATGGCCGAAGCGGCCGACGAGCAGGTCGGGATCAGCGGCGTCGAGCGGGCTGAACGAGAGCCTGCCGGGCTCCAGGGCGCCGTGGTCGAGCCAGTAGGTGAGCACCGTGTCGACGCCGGCGTTCCGGGCGTTGGGGCAGCCGAGCATGCGGAACACGTCGTGCCGGACGGCGCGCGGGTCGTTCTCGGCCATGCCGACCAGGGCGGCACGCACGGCGGGCGTCGCCGCGGCGAAATCGGGACAGGTGTCGCTGTCGGCGAGCGCGACCAGCGGCGAGGCCGTGCACTGCTCGACCTTCGCACCCTTCTCGAGCAGCTCGGGCAGCGCGCGCCAGAGACGCGGGTCGCTCGTCGCCAGCGCCAGCGGGCACTGCTGCAGGCCGGTGTGGGCGATGTCGGCGGTCTTGATGCTCCCGGGCGCGTAGTCGCACCGCGCGTTGAGGGCGCGCTGCACGCTGTTGAGCAGGATGCAGGGCGTCGGGTCGTCTTCGGTGAGCTTGCCGTGGAGGTGCTTGACGATGTCCCACGTCATGCTGGTGTCGGTGGCGACCCCGGCGGCGCCCAGCGCCAAGCTGATCGGCGAGCAGGCGGCCACGAGCGGGCCGATGCAGGCGACGATGCCGAGGAGCCGAAGGAGATGCGAGACGCGACGCATGGACGGAGGGAGCTTCCGTCGTCCCGATGCGTGCGGCGAGATGCGCGCACGACCGACAACGGAC
>CAZZVH010000244.1:0-6026 GCA_964657365.1 uncultured Burkholderiaceae bacterium | reverse complement strand
GGCATGCGGATGTCGAGGAAGACGATGTCCGGGCGGAGCGCCAGCGATTGCAGCACCGCCGATTCGCCGTCGCCGACGATCGCCGCGATCTCGAGCTCGGGCCACAGCGCGGCCAGCTCGGCGCGCAGGCTCTGCGCGAGCAGCGGCTCGTCTTCGGCGATCAGTGCGCGCGGCTTCACGCGCATGCCTTCATGGGCTCGGCGGCAGGGGCGGCCCCGGCCGTCTGCAGCGGCATCCGGATCGTCGCGACCGTTCCCTGGCCGCCGTCGTCGGCGTTCGCGATGCTGAACGAGGCGGCATCGCCGTACATCGTCGCCAGGCGCTCCCGCACGTGGGTGAGCCCGTAGCGGTTCTCGCCGGCGGCGTGGCTGTCGAAGCCGACGCCGCTGTCGCGCACGCGCAGCACCAGCAGCTCGCCCTCGCGCGCGGCGGTGATGTCGATGCGGCCGCCGGCCACCTGCGGCTCCAGCCCGTGCTTGATGCTGTTCTCCACGAGCGGCTGCAGCAACAGCGGCGGCACGCTCGCCGAACGCAACTCTGGCGGCAGCTCGAAGCTGGCCTGCAGGCGCGGGCCCATGCGGATCTCCATCAGCGCCAGGTAGTCGCGCAGGCGCTGGTATTCGTCGGTCAGCGGATGCAGGCGCGAACGCGAGCCGGCCAGCGAGGCGCGCAGGAAGGCGATCAGCTGGTCCAGCATCGCCTGGGCGCGCGGCGGATCGAGCACGATCATCGCGCGCAGGTTGGCGAGGGTGTTGAAGAGCATGTGCGGCTCGAGCTGCGATTCGAGCAGCTTCAGCTGCTGTTCGGTCGCCTGGCGGCGCGCCTTCTCGACCTCCGATTGCTGCAGGGCGATCTCCTCGCGCGACTGGAAGAAGTAGGTGATGGCCAGCGCCGGCACGAGCGCCATGACCAGCAGCGAGATCGTCTGCCGGAAGTCGGCGTTGAACGGACCCGGGTTGCGGCTGTGCGTCAGCCAGTTGGCGATCTCGTTGCCGAT
The DNA here is from genome assembly GCA_964657365.1 of uncultured Burkholderiaceae bacterium. GTDB lineage: Bacteria > Pseudomonadota > Gammaproteobacteria > Burkholderiales > Burkholderiaceae_C > Schlegelella_A. Next base: position 5,029 of record CAZZVH010000244.1, on the reverse strand, counting down.
CGCGTAGCCGAGCACCGAGCCGACGGCGACGATCGAGAGCATCCAGATCCAGCCCGGCCAGGCGCCGCGCGGCGAGACGGCGCCGAAGCGCGGCATCGAGGTGAACTTGGCGACGAGATCGCGGCCGAGGTCGACGCAGAGCCAGATGGAGATCGAGATGCAGAGCGAGTAGACCAGCGCTGTCTCGAACGGATCGTGGAAGATGGCCCAGAGGCAGAAGGCGATGAAGACGCCCGCGCCGACGACCTTCAGGCCGCGCTGCGCGAACCGACGCCAGTGGTCCGGCCGGTGCAGGCTGCCGGCGTCGATCTCGGCGTCGAAGTCGCGTTGCATGGGGACGATTCTCGGTGACGCGTCGTTCCGGCCCGTGTCTCAGGCCGTGGCCGCCCGGCGGATCCGCCAGAGCTGCATGCCGCGGGTGGCGAACAGGCCGCTGAAGACGCCGTAGGCGAGGCTGAAGGCTGCGACGAAGCCGGTGTCGCCTGCGAGCTGCGGCTGCACCGAGAGCGACACGCCGGCCGCGTACTTGATCGTGAACAGGCTGAGGATCAGCACCAGCGGCAGCCAGCTGCCGGCAACGCGCAACGTGTCGTTGGCGGCATGCCAGGTGGCCGCGATCCGCGGCAGCACGCGCGGCCCGGCCAGCAGGGCGGCGGTCACCCCGGCCGCCCAGCAGGCGATGCCGATCGGGCTGGCACCGAACGCGTTCAGCACGCCGACGAGGGACAGCACGACGAAGGCTGCCGGCACCAGGGCGGCGCGCCGGCTGCCGATGGTGCGTGTCCGGACCTGGGACAGGCCGAGAGCGATCAGGCCGGCGAGCAGGATCCAGATCTGGATCGGCGTGGACTGGACGATGTGCATGAGCATGGTGTTCTCCGGTGAAGGCCGTGCGGCGTGTTGCGATGGCGTCAATGTGCCGCCGTGCGGCGGCAGGCGACAGGGCCGTGCGACGAAGCGTCGGCGTGCGGCGCGAGGTGGCGGCACGCGGTCGCGAGATGCGGCCGGGCCGGGGCGGCATGCCGTCGAGCAGCGGCCCGAGCCACCATCCGGAGCGAATCGTCCGGTTATTTCCGGCGGCTATATTGCGCCCGGCGCGCCGCCTCCGAGGCGCGCAGGAGCGGGAATGCAGGGTCGGGCCGGATCGGCAAGAAAAGCGTCGCCATGTCTCGCGGGCGCGCTGGTGCTCGCATTGACGGGGTGCGCCTCGAAGGTCAGCCTGACCGAGTCCGCCGGCGGTCCGCCCGTCACGACCGCGTCGCCTTCCAGGCCGGCGACGAGCCAGCCGGCCGCGGCAGCGCGGCCCGACGCACCGTACGTGTCGCTGCCGTCACCGGCCGCCGCCCGGCAGTCGGCGCCGTCGCCACCGGTGTTGCCGGGCCCGCCGGTGCCGGCGCTGATCGCCGCCCATTTTCCGGATCCACAGGTCGTCTTCGCGACGCCGGCGTTCGAGCCCGGGCGCACCGCCTACACCAGCAACGACGAGCTGCGCGCGATGCTGCACGGCCTGTCGCGCGTCGGCGGCCAGGGCGTGCGCGACACCGACATCGCCGTGCTGCCGCTCGGCACGTCGCAGGCCGGCGTGCCGATCGAGGCGCTCGCGTTCACGCGGCCGTTCGTGCCGGCGACGCCGCCGCTGTCGGCCGCGACCGCACCGGCCGTCTCGCCGGCGACATCGGTGACGTCGGCCACGCCGGCCGGATCGATGTCGCCCGGGGCGGGGCAGACGGCTGCGCCCGGCGCCGTCCCGGGTTCGCCTGCAGTCCCTGCGGCGCCACCGGCGCTGGAGACGCCTGCGCGCCGACCGGCGGTCGTCCTCGTCGCCGGCCAGCATGGCGACGAGCCCGCAGGCACCGAGGCCCTGCTGGTCGTCGCCCAGGCGATCGCGGCCGGCCGCTTCGACAGGGTGCTCGACCAGGTCGACATCTTCGTGCTGCCGCGCGCCAACCCGGACGGTGCCGCGCTCGGCCAGCGCGACGCGGCCGACGGCACCGACGTGAACCGCGACCACCTGCTCCTGCGCACCCCGGAAGCCGCCGCCGTTGCCCAGCTGGTGCGCGACGTGGCGCCGCTCGTCGTCCTCGACCTGCACGAGTACGCCGTCGATGCCGGCTTCTCGGCCCGCTTCGGCGCCGTCCAGCGCTACGACGCCTTGCTGCAGTACGCCACCGTCGGCAACGAGCCGCCGTTCTTCACCAAGGCATCGGAGGAATGGTTCCGGGCGCCGCTGGCGGCCACGCTCGCGGCCAACGGCCTGAGCGCCGAGTGGTACTACACCGCCTCGGAGCATCTCGACGACCGGACGCTGACGATGGGCGGCGTCGGCGCCGATGTCGGCCGCAACGCGCAGGGCCTGAAGAACGCCGTCAGCCTGCTGCTCGAGACACGCGGCCGCGGTGTCGGGCGCAACGATCTCTCGCGTCGCGTGCAGACCGGCGTGGTCACTGTCGGCAGCGTGCTGGCCAATGCCGGCGCCCACGCGGCCGACCTGGTCAAGCTGCGTCAGTACGTCGAACGCGACCTGGCGTCGCAGGCCTGCCGCGGCGAGGCGGTGCTCGACGCCGCGCCGACGCCGAGCGAGCACGTGCTCGCCATGATCGACGCGCAGACCGGCGCGGTCCGCCGCACCACCGTCGTCTGGAATTCCGCGCTCGAGCTGCGCGTGCTGAAGAGCCGGCCCCGGCCCTGCGGCTACTGGCTGGCGGCGAGCGAGAGCGACGCGGTGCGGCGCCTGCGGCAGCTCGGCGTCGACGTGCAGCAGGTCGACGAGGCCGGCGAGGTGCGCGGCGAGACCTATCGCGAGATCGGCTTCGACGCCGCCGCCACCAGCCTCGACGGGCTGCCGCGGCTGCGCGTGCAGACCCAGCCGGTGCTGCTCGACATCGCCGCCGGCAGCTATTTCGTCTCGCTCGAGCAGCCGCTGGCGAACATCGCGGTCGCCGCGCTGGAGCCCGAGTCGCCCTATGGCTTCGCCGCCAACCGCGTCGTCTCCGACGTGCATGCGGAGGCCCGCGTGCTCGGCCGGCCGGCCCTGCGAACGGTCGCCGTGCCCTGAGCGTGTAAGAAGCCGCCCGCCCGCGGGACGAAGCTCCATGCGCCGGCAGCGGCGAAATCCCGGGCCCGCGGCCTGCGCATGACGCATCATTCGCGGGCCGTGCCGGTCTCCGGCCGGGACACGGCATCGACAAGGGAGCCCATGGACATCGAAGCGACTTCAACGACACCCGTCGTCCCCACGGCGGCGGCTCCGGCCCCCACCGACACGGCGATGCGCCGGTTCTACCGGCACCGGCTGCCGGTGCGCCTGATGCACTGGATCAACGTCGTCTGCATGACGATCCTGCTGATGAGCGGCCTGAACATCTTCAACGCCCATCCGTCGCTCTACTGGGGGCAGGACTCGTCGGGCAAGCCGTGGCTCTCGCTCGAGGCGCGCGACACGCCGACCGGCCCGGTCGGCCGCACCTCGATCGGCAACTACGAGATCGCCACCACCGGCGTGCTCGGACTGTCGAAGGTCGACGGCCAGCTGACCGCGCGCGGCTTTCCGAGCTGGGCGACGATTCCCGGCGGCCAGTGGCTGGCGATGGCGCGGCACTGGCACCTGTTCTTCGCCTGGCTGTTCGTGATCAACGGCATCGCTTACGTGCTGTGGACGATCGTCAGCCGGCACCTGTCGCGCGATCTCGTGCCGACGAAGTTCGAGCTGAAGCACATCGGCCGCTCGATCGTCGACCACATCAAGTTCAAGCATCCGTCGGGCGAGGCGGCGCGCCGCTACAACGTGCTGCAGAGCCTCACCTACCTGATCGTCATCTTCGTGCTGCTGCCCATGATCGTGCTGGCCGGCATGGCGCTCTCGCCGCGCATCGACTCGGTCATCACCGGATGGCTCGACCTGTTCGGCGGCCGGCAGTCGGCCCGCTCGGTCCACTTCCTCGCGGCGATGGGCCTGCTGCTGTTCGTCTTCATCCACGTCTTCGAGGTGATCGTCGCCGGCGCCTGGAACGAGATCCGCTCGATGGTGACGGGCTGGTACGTGCTGCCGGTCGACCACGCCAAGAAGGAGGTGCAGCCATGAACAAGACCTACACGCTGATGCGCGCCAGCCAGCGGAGCCGGCGGCGCTTCTTCCGCGGTGCCTTCGCCGTCGCCGGCGCGAGCGTGCTGGCCGGCTGCGACAAGCTCTCGCAGAACGAGACCTTCGTCGACACGCTGAAGAGCGCGCAGCACCTCAGCAACGCGGCAGGCAAGATCGTGGCGCCGAAGCGGGCGATGGCCCAGGAGTTCACCCAGGCCGACGTGCCCGCCACCTTCCGCGGCAACGGCACGCTCAACCCGATGGACGCCGACTACCAGGCGCTGCGCCAGGCGGGCTTCGCCGGGTACAAGCTGATGGTCACCGGCCTCGTCGAGACGCCGCTCGCCTTCAGCCTCGACGAGCTGAAGGCGATGCCCTCGCGGACGCAGATCACGCGGCACGATTGCGTCGAGGGCTGGAGCTGCATCGGCAAGTGGAAGGGCGTGCCGCTCGGCCACATCCTCGATCAGGCCAAGCCCACCGCCGAGGCGAAGTACGTCGTCTTCCGCTGCTTCGACTCGATGGACGCGCCCTCGCTCGACGGCACCGACACGCGCTACTACGAGAGCATCGACCTCGACGAGGCCCACCACGCCCAGACCATCCTCGCCTACGACCTCAACGACCAGCCGCTGCCGGTGACCAACGGCGCCCCGATCCGCTGCCGCGTCGAGCGCCAGCTCGGCTACAAGCAGGCCAAGTACGTCAAGGCCATCGAACTCGTCGCCAGCTTCGACAAGATCCGCGGCGGCAAGGGCGGCTATTGGGAAGACGAGGGCTACGAGTGGTACGGGGGGATTTGATTCCCCGCTGAGCGTTCGAGCGTCTTGCGGAGGTCGAGCGCGCAAAGCCGTGGCCGCAAGGCCGTCTACGCTTCGACTGCGGCGGTCGTGCCTGCGGCGCGCAGCGACGACCGCCGCAGTCGGAGCGGAGCACGCCGACCGACCG
>CAZZVH010000243.1:0-6030 GCA_964657365.1 uncultured Burkholderiaceae bacterium | reverse complement strand
TGGATCGGATGATCTATCTGTCGATGGCTGGCGCGAAGGCGACCATGCAGCGGCAGGACACGCTCTCCAACAACCTCGCGAACGTCTCGACGGTCGGCTTCCGCGCCGAGCTGTCGGCGTTCCGCTCGGTGCCGGTGCAGGGCGACGGCGCCAGCACGCGGGTCTACGCGCTCGAATCGACGCCGGGCTACGACCCGACGCCGGGCACCATCTCGGCGACCGGCCGCAACCTCGACGTGGCGATGAAGGACAACGCCTGGCTCGCCGTGCAGGGGCTCGACGGCACCGAGGCCTACACCCGCGGCGGCTCGCTCACCACCAACGCCGACGGCACCCTGATGACCACCTCGGGCATCACCGTGCTCGGCGACGGCGGCCCGATCCAGGTGCCGCCGAACACGACCATCAGCATCGGCGGCGACGGCACCGTCAGCGCGACCTCGGCCGACGGCCGCAGCAATTCGGTCGGCAAGCTCAAGCTCGTCACGCCCGATGCGCCGATGACGCGCGGCACCGACGGGCTGTTCCGCGCTGCCGACGGCGATCTTTCCGTCGACGACAAGGCGCAGGTCGTGAGCGGCGCGCTCGAAGGCTCGAACGTCAGCGCCGTCGAGACGATGGTCGAGATGATCTCCGCAGCCCGGCAGTTCGAGGCGCAGATGAAGTCGCTCTCGAACGCCGAAGGCAACGACAAGGCGGCGCAGCAGCTGCTCTCGGTCAACTGACGACCGGGCGCACCGGCGCCCGATCGCAACCAGACCGCGCTGCGGTTTGTGTCCGTCGCGACACAAACAGGCGCAAGGGCGCACACAGTGCGTCGACGCCGATCGTGTACCGTCGCGGCCGATGGCGAACCCCGTGACGCGTTGCCTGCTGGTCGACGACGACGACGAGATCCGGCAGTCGGTGGCCGGCTTCCTGCAGACCTTCGGCATGGCGGTGCTGACCGCGCCCGACGGCCGCACGACGCGGCGCCTGCTCGCCGCCGAGCCGGTCGATGTCGTCCTGCTCGATGTCATGCTGCCCGACGAGAGCGGCCTCGAGCTCTGCACCTGGCTGCACGCGAGCCGGCCCGAGCTGCCCGTCATCATGCTGACGGCGCTCGGCGACACGGCCAGCCGCGTCGTCGGACTCGAGCTCGGCGCCGACGATTACCTCGCCAAGCCGTTCGAGCCGCGCGAGCTGGTGGCGCGCATCCATGCCGTCGTCCGCCGCACCAAGGACCGCACCGGTCCGGCGACGCTGCGTCCCGACGAGTCGATCCGCTTCGCCGGCTGGCGCTTCGACACGCAGCGGCGGCAGCTGCTCTCGCCCGACGGTGTCGTGGTCGCCCTGTCGTCCGCCGAATACCGCCTGCTCTCTGCCTTCGTCGCCCGGCCGCGCCGTTTGCTGAGCCGCGAGCAGCTGCTCGAGATGACACGCGCCCCGGGTGTCGACATCAGCGACCGGAGCATCGACCTGGCGGTGTCGCGCCTGCGCCAGAAGATCGGCGACGGCGTCCGCGAGACGCCGCTGATCCGCACCGTGCGTGGCGAGGGCTACTGCTTCGAGGCGCTGGTCGAATCGTGATCCGCTGGTTCCGCGACACGCTGTTCCTGCGTCTGTTCGCGTTGATGTGGGTGGCGCTGGTGGTCAGCCACGTGGCGGCCTTCGGGATCGTCACGGGCACCTTCTTCGGCAGCCTCTCGGGGCCGGCCGGACGATTCGGCTATCCGACGTTTCCTTCGCTCCCGCCGATGCCGGGGATGCCTGGCGATTCTCCGCACGGTCGATATCCGTTTCCCGGCGACGGTCGGCCATCGCTGCCGGTGAGCCTGCTGATCCTCGACTACGCCATCCGACTGGTCGTGATCGGCGCCGCCGCCGCCATCGGTGCGCGCTGGCTGTCGAAGCCGGTGCAGCGCCTCGTCGACGCCGCCGGATCGCTGGGACGTTCGGTGCGCGACGAAGCGCCGTTGCCGGCCCTCGACGAGCAGGTCGGCACGGTCGAGGTGCGCGACGCCGCCCGCGTCTTCAACCGCATGGCGCGCGAGCTGCACGCGCAGTTCCGGTCGCGCAGCCTGCTCATGGCCTCGCTCTCGCACGACCTCAAGACGCCGCTCACGCGCATGCGGATGCGCCTCGAGAACGAATCGGAGGCCGTGTTCGTGCAGCGCTGCATCGGCGACATCCGCGAGATGAACGAGCTGCTCGACACCGCGCTCGACGTCTTCCGCAACGCCGGCGCCGACGAGGCGACCGAGACCGTCGACGTGCGTGCGCTGCTGCAGGCGATCGTCGACGATCTGGCCGAGCAGGGAAGCGCCGCCGTCCTGCGCGAATCGGCCGGGCCGTCGCTGGCACGGGCCCGCCCGGTCGCCTTGCGCCGGATCGTCGCCAATCTGGTCGGCAACGCGATCCGCTACGGCGGCGGCGTCGAGATCGGCATCGAGAGCGAGGCCGGCATGCTGCGCATCGTCTTCGAGGACCGCGGGCCGGGCATCGCGCCGCAGCATCTCGAGTCGGTGTTCGAGCCGTTCTTCCGCGTCGAATCGTCACGCAACCGGGCCAGCGGCGGCTCCGGACTGGGGCTCTACATCGCCCGCGACCTGGCGCGTCGGCAGGGCGGCGAGCTGCTGTTGTGGAACCGCTCCGGCGGCGGGCTTCAGGCCGAGCTGCAGTTGCCGGCAGCCGGTTGAAGGGCGCGCCGCAGTCGCAGGACGCCTTGACCTGCCTTGATTCCCGCTGGTTTCGATGAAGACGACCGTATCTGACTAGTCGAGCATGTTTCGCTCGTTCAGCGCCTCCAGCTGCTTCTTCGTCGCGGCGCCGATGTTGATGAGGTTCTTCATCACGGCCTGCTTGTCCTTGATGCTCTTGTCCTCGATCATGTTGATCGAGTTGAACTCGTGCTTCCAGCTGCCGATCTTCAGCGTCAGCGTGAACCAGGTGCCGTCGAACGAGATGACGAATTCGAGCGGCTTCTTGTTCTTGGTCATCATCTCCACGAGCTTGAGCTTCTTGACGTCGTTGGCGTCGAGCTCTTCCACTTTGAGACCGAGCTTCTGGATCTGCAGCTTGGTCGTGTTGCTCAGGAAGACGATCCGGTCTTCGGTCTTGGCTGTCTGCAAGGTGACGTCAGGCATCATTTCTCCGCGTGGTTGATTACGTTGGACATCGCACGTCGCGCGCCATTTTCATTGCATTCGGCCGTGCCATGAGGCTCCTCTGCTTCCGCAGCCCCCGAGACGTATAGCGAAATCGCCGAGCGAAACCCGACAGCGTTCCTGCAGAAACCTGGAGGCGCCGATCCTCGCCCGCGAGATGGCCGGAATCCGCCCCTTTTTCGCCGGCTTGCGGGAAGGCCGTCTGGCCCAGCATCCCGACATTGACCGGAGAGCCGCGCCATGATGCGATCACTGTGGATTTCGAAGACCGGCATGGAAGCCCAGCAGATGCAGCTGGACGCCATCTCGAACAACCTCGCCAACGTGGCGACCAACGGCTACAAGAGCCAGCGCCAGGTCTTCGAGGACCTGATGTACCAGAACCTGCGCCAGGCGGGCTCGGCCAGCAGCGACCAGACGACGCTGCCGACCGGCCTGCAGGTGGGCCTGGGCACCCGCGCGGTGGCGACCTCGCGCAACTTCAGCCAGGGCAACCTGCAGCAGACCAGCAACTCGCTCGACATCGCGATCCGCGGCAACGGCTTCTTCCAGATCCAGATGCCCGACGGCACGACCGGCTACACCCGCGACGGCTCGTTCCAGACCAGCTCGACCGGCCAGCTCGTGACCAACAACGGCTACACCGTGCAGCCCGGCATCACGATTCCGGCCGCGGCGCAGAGCGTCAGCATCGGCCAGGACGGCACGGTGACGGTGGTGCTGCCGGGGCAGGCACTGCCGCAGACGGTCGGCCAGATCCTGACCGCGGGCTTCATCAATGCGCCGGGGCTGGAGCCGAAAGGCCAGAACATCTACGCCGAAACGGCGGCTTCGGGTTCGCCGACGCCCGGAACGCCGGGGCAGAACGCCCTCGGCGCGCTGCAGCAGGGCTTCGTCGAGACCTCGAACGTCAACGTCGTCGAGGAACTGGTGCAGATGATCCAGACGCAGCGTTCCTACGAGCTCAACTCCAAGGCGATCCAGACCTCGGACCAGATGCTCGAGAAGCTGTCGCAGCTGTGAGGCGCCGCATGAACCGATTCGCCCGCACGGCCCTGGCCGCCGCCTTCGCCACGTCCCTGCTCGCCTTCGCGGGCTGCGACACCCTCTACAAGACGCCGAAGGTCGACGTCGCCATGCCGACCTACGTGGCGCCGCCGGTGATCCCGGTGCCCGAGATCAACAACGGCTCGATCTTCCAGGCTGTCCAGTACCGGCCGCTGTTCGAGGACTACCGCGCGCGCCTCGTCGGCGATTCGATCACGGTGCAGATCGTCGAGAAGATCTCGGCGACGCAGAAGAGCACGAGCTCGATCGACAAGTCGGGCAAGGTCTCGGCCGGCATCACCGCGTTCCCGTTCCTCAGCCCCAACACCTTCAATCGCGCCAGCGTCGCCGGCACGTCCGACAACTCGTTCGCCGGCGCCGGCACCGTCGCCAACAGCAACGACTTCTCGGGCACGATCACGGCCGTCGTCACCGCGGTGCTGCCCAACGGCAGCCTGGTGATCGCCGGGGAGAAGCAGATCGGCGTCAACCAGAACGTCGACGTGCTGCGCTTCTCCGGGCAGGTCGATCCGCGCATGATCCAGTCGGGCAACGTCGTCGCCTCGGCGCAGATCGCCAACGTGCGGATCGAGCAGCGCGGCCGCGGCGCCCAGGCCGACGCGCAGGGAATGGGGTGGCTTTCCCGCTTCTTTTTGAACGTTCTCCCGATTTAAGTTCTTGAAGAATCGAAAGCACACCATGGTGCTTTCGAGATGACCCCGACCGATCGATTTCTCCGCATTTCCCTGATCCTGGCGGCCGTCGCCGCCAGTGCCGCCGTCTGGTGGCCGATGCCGGCCCAGGCCGCGCGCATCAAGGAAGTCGCCTCCATCCAGGGGGTGCGCACCAACCAGCTGGTCGGCTACGGCCTCGTCGTCGGTCTCGACGGCACCGGCGACCAGACCACCTCGGCGCCGTTCGCGATCCAGAGCCTGCTGGCGATGCTGCAGCAGATGGGCGTGACGGTGCCGGCCGGCACCAACATGCAGCTGAAGAACCTGGCCACCGTGATGGTCACGGCGCAGTTGCCCGCGTTCGCGCAGCCCGGCCAGACGATCGACATCAACGTCTCCTCGCTCGCCAACGCCAAGAGCCTGCGCGGCGGCACGCTGATCTCGACACCGCTCAAGGGCGCCGACGGCCAGATCTACGCCATGGCGCAGGGCAACCTGATCATCGGCGGCGCCGGCGCCTCGGCGGCCGGCTCGAAGGTGCAGATCAACACGCTGGCTTCGGGACGCATTCCCGAAGGTGCGACGGTCGAGCGCGCGGTCGCCACGCCCATGAACCAGGGCGACGCGATCCAGCTCGATCTCAACGCGAGCGACTTCGCGACCGCCCGCGAGGTGGTGCGCGTCATCAACGACCGGATGGGCAGCGGCACCGCCGACGCCATCGACGGCCGCGCCGTGCGCGTGCGCATGCCGGCGTCGGCGAACGCCCGGGTCTCGTTCATGGCCGACATCGAGAACCTCGAGGTCAAGCAGCAGACGCCGTCGGCCAAGGTCGTGATCAACGCCCGCACCGGCTCGATCGTCATGAACCAGTCGGTGACGCTGGCGGCCTGCGCGGTGGCGCACGGCAGCCTGTCGGTGACGATCAGCACGACGCCGAGCGTCAGCCAGCCGGGCCCGTTCTCGAAGACCGGCACGACGCAGGTCACCGAGAAGGCCGACATCACGATCACCCAGCAACCCGGTGCGCTGATCCAGATGGCGCCCGGCACCAGGCTGGCCGACGTCGTCAAGGCGCTCAATTCGCTGGGCGCGACGCCGCAGGACCTGCTCGCGATCCTGCAGGCGATGAAGTCGGCCGGCGCGCTGCAGGCCGAGCTGGA
>CAZZVH010000242.1:0-6042 GCA_964657365.1 uncultured Burkholderiaceae bacterium | reverse complement strand
GGCGGCGATCATCGCCCAGCGGTCGGGGGCGCGCTGCCACTCGAGCCTGCGCAGCACGGCGTCGATGTCGATCGGTGCACCGGCGGTCCGCGGCCGCGACAGCGCATGGACGAGCTCGAACGCGTCGCGCAGGCCGAGGTTCATGCCCTGCCCGGCGACCGGGTGGAGCGTCTGCGCCGCATTGCCGATGCGCACCGTGCGGCCGTCGGTCAGGGTGCGCTCGGCGCTCAGGCCGAGCGGGAAGCTCTTCAGCGGCGAGACCGTGGCGATGCGCGGCGTCGAGGCATGGAAGACGGTGTTGAGCACGGTCGCGCGCTGGCTGTCGGTGAGGTCGCGCACCGGGTCGTCGTCGCTGTCGGCGCACCAGACCAGCCCGGCGCGGCCGTCTTTCAATGGAAGGAGGGCGGCCGGCCCGTGACGCGTGAAGCGCTCGTAGGCGATGCCGCGGGTGCCGCTTGCCGCCCGGTCGACGAAGGTCACCGTGCCGACCCACGCCGTCTGCCGGTAGTCGTGGCGCAGCGCCGGGTTGCGCTCGCCGGCGACCAGCACGGTCTTCGCGGTCGGCGCGAAGACGCCGCCTTCGGCCACCACCGCGAGATCGAAGCGCTCGACGATGCCGGCATCGACCTCGACGCCGCCGGTCACGTTCTTCAGTGCCGCCACACCGGTGCCGAAGCGCGTGAAGAGGCGCGTCGGCTGACACGCGGCGGTCTCGAGCCAGACCTGCTGCAGCGGCGCGACCACCTTGCCGTAGCTCAGCACCGCGCCGAGCATCGGCACGGCCTCGTCGACGGCGCGGATCGTCAGCTCGGGCTCGCCGAAGCGGGACGCGAAGGACGCCAGCAGCGACGGCGCGTGCTGCGAGACGTGCACCTCCGTGATCGGCTGCGCATCGTCGGCCCGCCAGGCGCCGAGGCGCTCGAGCAGCTGGACGCTGCCGAGCGAGACCGCGATCGTGCGCGGATCGCCGGAGACGTCCTTGTCGATCGGGCGCGCGTCGAACAGGGTGATCTCGGCGTCCGGCAGGGCGTGGGCCGCGTGCAACGCCAGCGACAGGCCGACCGGGCCGGCGCCGACGACGGCTAGCTTCAATGGCGTCGATCCGTTCATGCGCGTCCACACCCGTTCTGGTGATTGTTTTTCAAAGGGCCAGCGTATTATTCGCCCGACCCGGATGTCCGGTTTCACCTGTGGAGAAACGCTGCCATGGCGCTGATGGATTTCATCAAGAAACAGTTCATCGACATCATCGAGTGGACCGAGGACGGCGACGGCGTCCTCGCCTGGCGCTACCCGATGGAAGACCGCGAGATCCAGAACGGCGGCTCGCTCACGGTGCGCGATTCGCAGATGGCCGTGTTCGTCAACGAAGGCAAGATCGCCGACGTCTTCGGCCCGGGCCGCTACACGCTGACGACGGCGACGCTGCCGGTGCTCACCTACCTGCAGAACTGGGACAAGCTGTTCCGCAGCCCGTTCAAGAGCGACGTCTACTTCTTCTCGACGCGCCAGCAGATCGACCAGCGCTGGGGCACCAGCCAGCCGGTGACGATCCGCGACAAGGACTTCGGCGCCGTGCGCCTTCGCGCCTTCGGCAACTACGCCTACCGCATCGCCGATCCGCGTCTCTTCTACCAGGAGATCTCCGGCACGCGCGAGCGCTACACCGTGAGCGATCTCGACGGCCAGCTGCGCGGCCTGATGCTGCAGGACATCTCCAACGCCGTCGGCGCCAGCGGCACGCCGTTCCTCGATCTCGCCGCCAACCAGGTCGCCTTCGCCAAGGCGCTGCAGGACGCGACCGCGCCGGCCTTCGAGAAGCTCGGCCTGAAGCTCGAGATGGTGACGATGCAGAACGTGTCGCTGCCCGATGAGCTGCAGAAGATCCTCGACCAGAAGATCGGCATGGGCATGGTCGGCGACACCGCCAAGTTCATGCAGTACCAGACGGCGCAATCGATCCCGGCGCTGGCCGCGAGCGGTGCCAACGGCGGTGGCGGCATCGTCGGCAGCGCGGTCGGCCTCGGTGCCGGCGTCGCGCTCGGCCAGGTGATGGCCAACCAGCTCGGCCAGGGCCTGTCCGGCTCGGCGCCCGGCGCCGGTGCGGCGATCGCGGGCGCGGCGGCGGCGGCAGCCGTCGGCGTCAAGCCGGAAGACGTGATGGCCACGCTCGAGCGCCTCGCCGACTTCAAGACCAAGGGCATCCTGACCCAGGAAGAGTTCGACGCCAAGAAGGCCGAGCTGCTGAAAAAACTCGCCTGAGGTGATCGCGCTGCGGTAGAAGATCGGGTCGCGCGGGTCGCGACCCCGTCGTCGCACACCTGCACCGAGCTTGGCCACCGAACCCACCTCCCAGCGCGTCTACCGCGCCCCGTGCCCGAACTGCGGCGCGCCCGTCGAGTTCCGCTCGCTGGCGACGCCGTTCGCGGTCTGCAGCTTCTGCCATTCGACGATCGTCCGCGCCGGCGACCAGCTGCGCAAGATCGGCGAGAGCGCCGAGGTCTTCGACGACCACTCGCCGCTGCAGCTCGGCGCTGCGGGCAAGTACCAGGGCGCCCACTTCACGCTGATCGGCCGGCTCCAGTACCGGTACGCCGACGGCACCTGGAACGAGTGGCACGCGCTGTTCGAGACCGGGCCCGACCTGCAGAAGTCGGGCTGGCTGTCGGAAGACAACAGCGGCTTCGTCGTCTCGTTCGACGCGCCTTTGCAGACGCAGTTGCCGCCGTCCGAGAACCTGCGCCCGGGCGCGCCGCTCACCGTCAACGGCGAGAGCTGGACGGTCGCGTCGGTCGTCGCCGCCAAGCTGATCGCGGCGCAGGGCGAGCTGCCGCGCCGCCCCAACCTCGACCACGCCTTCGTCGTCGCCGACGTGCGCTCGCCCCGCGGCGACGTCGGCACCGTCGACTACACCGATCCGGCACGGCCGATGTGGTCGGTCGGCCACGCGGTGTCGCTGTCCGACCTGGCGATGACAGGACTCGCCGAGGCCGGCGAGAAAACGCTCGGCGGCGGCCGGTCCCTGCAGTGCCCGAATTGCGGCGCGGCGCTCGAGGTCCAGCTCTCGACGACACAGTCGATCGTCTGCCATCAGTGCAAGTCGGTGATCGACCTGACGTCGAAGGAGCAGCAGGGCGTCGGCACCGACCTCGCGTTCTACCAGCAGGCCAACGGCTCCGAGCCGCAGATCCCGCTCGGCACGGTCGGCACGCTGGCGCTCGGCAAGGGCGCGCTGCCGTGGCAGGTGGTCGGCTACGTCGAGCGCTGCGAGGTGCCCGACAGCGCCGACGACGAGCGCAGCTTCTGGCGCGAGTACCTGCTCTACCACCGCATCGAGGGCTTCGCCTTCATCGTCGACGCGCAGGACGGCTGGAGCTGGTCGATCCCGATCACCGGTGCGCCGCAAGGCTTCGGCGAGAGCGTCAAGTACCAAGACGTCCTCTACCGCAAGCTCTACGACTACACCGGTCAGGTCACCTACGTGGTCGGCGAGTTTTACTGGCGCCTGAAGCGCGACCAGCGCACCGCCAACACCGACTACGTCGGCACAGGCGCGGCCTCGGCCAAGCGTCTCAACCGCGAGCAGACGGCCGGCGACGAGTCCCAGGAGATCGTCTGGTCGGGCGGCGAGACCCTGTCGGCAGAGACCGTCGCCGCCGCCTTCCGGCTCGCTGCCGACAAGCGCGCCGCCCTGCAGCGCGACGCGCTGCCCACCACCTTCAGCGGCCTGACGCGCAACAAGATCATCTTCTGGGTCGTCATCATCCTGGTGGTGCTGATCCTGGTGCGCTGCGGCAGCGGCGGCGGCGCGTCCGACTGCAGCCAGACGGCGAACGCCTACGGCACGTCGTCGCAGGAATACCGGAGCTGCCTCGACAACCAGCGCAGCGGCAGCGGCTTTCGCACCGGCGGCGGAGCCTTCGGCGGCTTCTCGTCCGGCGGCGGCGGCCACAAGTAGGGTGGCGCGTGCCCGCCCGCCGATCCACACTCACCAACGACAGCAGGAGCAAGCAATGACTATGGAATGGCTCAAGCCCGAGATCATCTTCGGATCGATCTTCTATGCCCTGATGGGCGTCGTGATCTTCTGGGGCTCGTTTCTCATCATCGACAAGCTGACGCCCTTTCACCTGTGGGACGAGATCGTCCACAAGCAGAACACGGCGCTGGCGATCGTCGTGGGCGCGTTGGCGATCGCCATCGGCCTGATCGTCGCGGCGGCGGTGCATGGGTGACTGAGCACGCGCAGGACGGCGCGCCCGCGCCCGTCCGCCCCGCTGAGGTGGCGCTGCTCGCCTCGGTCTTCATCGTCGCCGCCTGCGGGCTGGTCTACGAGCTCGCCGCGGGCACGCTCGCCAGCTACCTGCTCGGCGATTCGATCCTCCAGTTCTCGACCGTCATCGGCACCTATCTGTTCGCGATGGGCGTCGGCTCGTGGCTGTCGCGCTATCTCGAGCGCCAGCTGGTCGCGCAGTTCCTGCGCATCGAGCTGCTCGTCGGCCTGGTCGGCGGCCTGATGCCGGCGCTGCTGTTCGCGATGCAGTCGGCCTCGACGCCGTCGTTCCGCTTCGCCCTCTACCTGCTGGTGCTGGCGATCGGCATCCTGGTCGGGCTCGAGATCCCGCTGGTGATGCGGATCCTCAAGCGCCATGCCGGCCCCGGCAGCGCCCAGGGCGGCCTCAAGAACCTCGTCTCACAGGTGTTGACGTTCGACTATCTCGGCGCCCTGGCCGTCTCGATCGCGTTCCCGCTGCTGCTGGTGCCGCATCTCGGCCTGATCCGCACCGGCGCCCTGTTCGGCCTCATGAACGCCGCGGTCGCCGCGTGGGCGCTCTGGCTGTTCCGCCACGAGCTGCGCCGGATCGGGCCGCAGGTCGTCGCCTGCGCGGCGACGATCGGGGCGTTGTTCGGCGTGTTCGTCTACGCCGACCACGTGACGAGCTGGGCCGAAGACCGCTTCTACGCCGACCACGTCATCTACAGCGAATCGAGCGCCTACCAGCGCATCGTCATCACCTCGAGCCGCGCCGGCGTCCGGCTGTTCCTCAACGGCAACCTGCAGTTTCATTCGCGCGACGAGTACCGCTACCACGAAGCGCTCGTGCATCCTGCGCTCTCGGCCGCGATCGCACCGCGGCGCGTGCTGGTGCTTGGCGGCGGCGACGGCATGGCGGCGCGAGAGATCCTGAAGTACCCGAGCGTCGAGAGCATCACGCTGGTCGAGCTCGACCCGCACATGACGCGGCTCTTCTCGACCGAGCCGTTGCTGCGCGGACTCAACCACGATTCGCTGCTGTCGCCGAAGCTGCACGTCGTCAACGCCGACGCCTTCAGCTGGCTCGAGCAGCACGACGAGATGTTCGACGCGATCGTCGTCGACTTCCCCGACCCGACCAACTTCTCGATCGGCAAGCTCTACACCAAGACCTTCGACGAGCTGATCGACACGCACCTTTCGGCCAGCGGCTACGCGGTCATCCAGACGACCTCGCCGCTGATCGCACGCAAGAGCTTCTGGACCGTGGCGACGACGCTCGAGGCGGCCGGCCTGACGACCGCGCCGTACCACGCGCACGTGCCGAGCTTCGGCGAGTGGGGCTTCATCATCGCCGGCCGCCGGCCCTACCGGATGCCGACCGTGCTGCCGCCGGGGCTGCGCTTCCTCGATGTCGCCGGGCTGCCCGCGCTGTTCCAGTTTCCGCCCGACATGGCGCGCGTGCCGACCGAGGTCAATCGCCTCTCCAACCAGGTGCTGGTGCAGACCTTCGACGAGGAGTGGGGCAAGGTGCAGCGATGAGCGCTCCGCCGCGCGGTCCGGCGGGCACCCGCGTCGACGGCACCGGGACGACGCGGCGTGCCGTGCTCGCGGCCGGTTCATCGGTGGCGCTGGGTGCCCTGGGTGCCCTCGCCGGCTGCGAGCGGCAGCGCGCGCCGTACGGCGGTGGCTGGGTCGGCGCGGCGGTCGATCGCGGCCACGTGCTGCGCAACGGCATGCCGGCGTCGACGTCCGGCGCACCGCCCGATGTCACGGTGACGAAGCGG
>CAZZVH010000241.1:0-6044 GCA_964657365.1 uncultured Burkholderiaceae bacterium | reverse complement strand
CCCGTGGCGACAGGGACGCCGGTCGAGACGGCAGCGCAGATCGCCGTGGCCGCCACCGGCCCCGCCGGCTGGGCGCCCGAGGCAGAGCGGGAACTGCACAAGATCCCCTTCTTCGTCCGCGGCAAGGCACGTCGCAACACCGAACGCTACGCGCAGGACCTGGGCCTGCCGACCATCACCGTCGAGACCTTGTATGACGCCAAAGCGCACTTCAGTCGTTGACGTGTCCCGCCTGTCGCGGGCGCCTTCGCTGTCGACGTCGGCCGCGACGCCGATGCGCGTCGTGATCGTGACCATGGACAGCCACCTCGCCGGCGCCGCGGCGCGAGCGAACATGGCCCTCGCGAAGACGATGCCCGGCCTGACGCTCACCGTGCACGCCGCGACGGAGTGGAACAACAGCGACAGCGCCCTCGATCGCTGCAAGGCCGACATCGCCGCCGCCGACATCGTCGTCGCGACCATGCTCTTCATGGAAGACCATTTCATGCCGGTGCTGCCCGCCTTGAAGGCCCGGCGCGACAACTGCGATGCGATGGTCTGCGCCATGTCGGCCGCCGAGGTGATGAAGCTCACGCGGATGGGCAAGTTCGACATGGCCGCGGCGCCGAGCGGCCCGATGGCGATGCTGAAGCGCCTTCGCGGCAAGCCCGAAGCGAAGACCGACGAGCCTGGCGCCCGCGCCGAGGCCGGCGCGAAGCAGATGCGCATGCTGCGCCGCCTGCCGAAGATCCTGCGCTTCATCCCGGGCACGGCGCAGGACGTGCGTGCCTATTTCCTGACGCTCCAGTACTGGCTCGCCGGCTCGGAGCAGAACGTCGGCGCGATGGTGCACTTCCTGGTCGACCGCTTCGCCGACGGCCCCCGCAAGGTGCTGCGCGGCGTGGCCAGGCCGCCCGAGCCCGTCGAGTACCCGGAGGTCGGCGTCTACCACCCGCGCATGGCGCATGCGCGCGCGGTCGGCCGCCTCTCGGCGACGCGCGACGCGCTGCCCGTGGTCGCCACGTCGGGCAAGCGCGGCACGGTCGGCCTGCTGCTGATGCGCTCGTACCTGCTCGCCGGCAACGCCGACCACTACGACGGCGTCATCACCGCGATGGAAGCACGCGGCCTGCGCGTCGTCCCCGCCTTCGCGACCGGTCTCGACTCGCGCCCGGCCATCGACGCCTTCTTCTTCAAGGACGGCCAGCCGACGATCGACGCGCTCGTCTCGCTGACCGGCTTCTCGCTCGTCGGTGGCCCGGCCTACAACGACGCACGGGCCGCAGAAGACATCCTCGCGAAGCTCGACGTGCCGTACCTCGGCGTCACGCCGGTCGAGTTCCAGACGCTCGACCAGTGGGGCGAGTCGTCGCGCGGCCTGCTGCCGGTGGAATCGACCATGATGGTCGCGATCCCCGAGCTCGACGGCGCGACCGGCTCGATGGTCTTCGGCGGCCGCGGCAGCGCCAGCCAGATCACCTGCACCGGCTGTTCGCACGCCTGCAAATTCGACAACGTCGCCGGCACGCACGACATGCACAGCTGCATCGAGCGGGCCGACACGCTCGCCCAGCGCGTCGGCCGGCTGGTCGACCTGCGCCGCTCGGAGCGCGCCGATCGCAAGGTCGCCGCGGTCATCTTCAACTTCCCGCCGAACGCCGGCAACACCGGCACCGCCGCCTTCCTCGCCGTCTTCGAATCGCTCTTCAACACGCTCGCCGCGATGAAGAGCGCCGGCTACACCGTCGACATGCCCGCCAGCGTCGATGTGCTGCGCGACAGCATCATCAAGGGCAACGCCGAGCGCACCGGCGCGCAGGCCAATGTCCACGCGCGCATCGCCGCCGACGACCACGTCCGGCGCGAGAAGCACCTCAAGGAGATCGAGGCGCAGTGGGGTCCGGCGCCGGGCCGCCAGCAGAGCGACGGCCGCTCGATCTTCGTGCTCGGCGAGCGCTTCGGCAACGTCTTCGTCGGCGTGCAGCCGGCGTTCGGCTACGAAGGCGACCCGATGCGCCTGCTGTTCGAGAAGGGCTTCGCGCCGACGCATGCCTTCTCCGCCTTCTACCGCTGGCTGCGCGAGGATTTCAAGGCCGATGCCGTGCTGCACTTCGGCACGCACGGCGCGCTGGAGTTCATGCCCGGCAAGCAGAGCGGCATGTCGGCGAAATGCTGGCCCGACCGGCTGATCGGCGACCTGCCGAACTTCTACCTCTACGCCTCGAACAATCCGTCGGAAGGCACGATCGCCAAGCGGCGCGCCGCGGCGACCTTGATCAGCTATCTCACGCCGCCGGTCGCCCAGGCCGGCCTGTACAAGGGCCTGGTCGACCTGAAGGCGCTGCTCGAGCGCCATCGCGGACTCGAGCCGGAGCAGGTGCAGGAATCGGGCGAGCTCGCCACGTTGATCCAGGCGCAGGCCGCCGAGCTGGATCTCGCATCGGTCGAGCCGGCCTGGGGCGCGGACGCGACGCTCCGGATCGCCCGCCTGAGCGACGCCGTGCTCGAGCTCGAATACACGCTGATCCCGTACGGGCTGCACGTGGTCGGCCAGGCGCCGACGGCGCCGGAGCGCGTCGACCTGCTGCTCTCCCTGGCCGAGGCGTCGCACGGCGCCCGGCCGTCGCGCGCACTGATCGAGCGGCTGGTCGCCGGCAGCGCGCCCGAGGTGGCGATGGCCGAAGCCGGCGTTCCGACCGATCCGGCGACGCTGACGCTGCTCGCAGCGCTGCACGACGCCGACCTCCTGATGTCCGAAGACCACGAGATCGACGGCCTGCTGCACGCGCTCGACGGCCGCTTCCTGCGCCCCGCGCCGGGCGGCGACCTGCTGCGCACGCCCGCCATCCTGCCGACCGGCCGCAACGTGCACGGCTTCGACCCGTTCCGCATCCCGAGCCACTACGCGGTGCAGGACGGTGCCCGTCAGGCCGCGCGTCTGCTCGCGAAGCACGAGGCCGACGGCCACGCCTTCCCCGAATCGATCGCCATGGTGCTCTGGGGCACCGACAACCTGAAGAGCGAAGGCGGCCCGATCGCCCAGGCGCTCGCACTGATGGGCGCCAAGCTGCGCTTCGACAGCTACGGCCGCCTGGCAGGCGCCGAGCTGATGCCGCTGGCCGAGCTCGGCCGGCCGCGCGTCGACGTCGTCATCACGCTCTCGGGCATCTTCCGCGACCTGATGCCGCTGCAGGTCAAGCTGCTGGCCGAGGCCGCGTTCATGGCCGCCGGCGCCGACGAGCCGGCCGAGCAGAACTTCATCCGCAAGCACGCGCTGGCCTTCCTGGCCGAGCACGGCGGCGATCTCGAGACCGCCGCGCTGCGCGTGTTCGGCAACGCCGAGGGTGCCTACGGCTCGAACGTCAACAGCCTCGTCGACAACAGTCGCTGGGAAGACGGCGACGAGCTCGCCGAGACCTACACGCGCAGGAAGGGCTTCGCCTACGGCCGCGCCGGCCGGCCGGTGCAGCAACCGGCGTTGCTGAAGAGCGTGCTCGCCGGCGTCGAGCTCGCGTACCAGAACCTCGATTCGGTCGAGCTCGGCGTCACCACCGTCGACACGTATTTCGACACGCTGGGCGGCATCAGCCGCGCCATCAAGCGCGCCAAGGGCCCGGATGCGGAAGTCGCGCCGGTCTACATCGGCGACCAGACGCGCGACAGCTCGGGCGGCGGCACCGTGCGCACGCTGACCGAGCAGGTCGCGCTCGAGACCCGCACGCGCATGCTCAACCCGAAGTGGTACGAAGGCATGCTCAAGCACGGCTACGAAGGCGTGCGGCAGATCGAGGTGCACGTCACCAACACGATGGGCTGGTCGGCCACGACCGGCCAGGTCCAGCCGTGGGTCTACGAGCAGCTGACCGAGACCTTCGTGCTCGACCCCGCGATGCGCGAGCGTCTCTCGACATTGAATCCGACGGCCTCGGCCAAGGTCGCCAACCGATTGATCGAGGCTTCGGAACGCAAGTTCTGGACGCCCGACCCCCATGTGCTGGAGGCGCTTCGGCGCGCCGGCGAAGAACTCGAGGATCGGCTCGAGGGAATCTATGAAGGAGTTCCCGCATGAGCTTTGATATCGCCGCTGAAACACGCATTCCCGTCTCGGAAATCAAGCGCGGCCCGGTCCCCGTGCCGCGAGGCGCAGACGGCGAGGGCAGCGTCCAGGTGCAGCTCGATCCGAGCCAGAAGATCGGCACCGCCAAGGTCTTCGCCATCTACGGCAAGGGCGGCATCGGCAAGAGCACGACCTCGTCGAACCTCTCGGTCGCGTTCTCGAAGCTCGGCAAGCGGGTGCTGCAGATCGGCTGCGACCCGAAGCACGACTCCACCTTCACGCTGACCAAGAAGCTCATGCCGACGGTGATCGACGTCCTCGAGACGGTCGACTTCCATCCGGAAGAGCTGCGCGTCGAGGACTTCGTGTTTCCCGGCTACAACGGCGTCATGTGCGTCGAGGCCGGCGGCCCGCCCGCGGGCACCGGCTGCGGCGGCTACGTCGTCGGCCAGACCGTCAAGCTGCTGAAGGAACACCACCTCCTCGAAGAGACCGACGTGGTGATCTTCGACGTGCTCGGCGACGTCGTCTGCGGCGGCTTCGCAGCACCGCTGCAGCACGCCGACCGCGCGCTGATCGTGACGGCCAACGACTTCGATTCGATCTTCGCGATGAACCGGATCGTCCAGGCGATCGGCGCCAAGGCGAAGAACTACAACGTGCGGCTCGGCGGCGTGATCGCCAACCGCAGTGCCGGCACCGACCAGATCGACAAGTACAACGACCAGATCGGCCTCAAGCTGATGGCGCGCTTCCCGGATCTCGACGTGATCCGCCGCTCGCGCCTGAAGAAGGCGACGCTGTTCGAGATGGAGTACTCGCCCGAGCTCGAGGCCGTGCAGAACGAATACCTGCGGCTCGCCGCCCAGCTCTGGCTCGGCACCGACCCGCTGATCTGCACGCCGATGAAGGACCGCGACATCTTCGACCTGCTCGGCTTCGACTGAGCAGGCCGACCAGGACCCTGATCACCATGAGCGCCTCCAGCTACGCCCAGCGCCGCGACAAGATCGAGAACTACTTCGATCGCACAGCCGCCGACGCCTGGGCGCGCCTCACCTCGACCGCCAAGGTCAGCGGCATCCGCGCCACCGTGCGCGCCGGCCGCGACCGGATGCGCGCGACGCTGCTCGACTGGCTGCCCGCCGACCTCGCCGGCGCACGCATCCTCGACGCCGGCTGCGGCACCGGTGCGCTCGCGGTCGAAGCGGCGAAGCGAGGTGCGCAAGTCGTCGCGATCGATCTCTCGCCGACGCTGGTGCAGCTGGCGCGCGAGCGGCTGCCCGACGAACTCGGCGAGCGCATCGACTTCCGTTCCGGCGACATGCTCGACCCGGCCCTCGGCCATTTCGATCACGTCGTCGGCATGGATTCGCTGATCCACTACGCGATGCCCGACACCGTCGACGCGCTCGGCAAGCTCGCCGCCCGCACGCGCCGCTCGATCGTCTTCACCTTCGCGCCGAGCAACCCGCTGCTGGCGACGATGATCACGGTCGGCCGACTGTTCCCGCGCAAGGACCGCGCCCCGTTCATCGTGCCGATCGCCGAGCGCCGCCTGCGCGCCGCGCTGGCCGCCGATCCGGCGCTGGCCGGATGGCAGCCGGGCCGCACCGAGCGCGTCTCGAGCGGCTTCTACACCTCGCAGGCCTTCGAGCTCGTCCGCGCATGAAGCAACTCAACGCGAAGGCCTCGCGCCTGTGGACCAAGGTCGGCCCCGGCTTCCTGCCGTTCGCCGATGCGGCCACCGACGCGTTGCCCTTGTCGCGGCTGCTGCGCCTGTCGCTGTTCCAGGTCTCGGTCGGCATGGCCACGGTCCTGCTGATCGGCACGCTCAACCGCGTGATGATCGTCGAGCTGGGCATGTCGGCGTGGCTGGTCTCGCTGATGGTCGCGCTGCCGCTGGTCTCCGCGCCGTTCCGCGCCCTGATCGGCTTCCGCTCCGACACGCACCGCTCGGTGCTCGGCTGGAAGCGCGTGCCCTATCTCTGGATCGGCACGCTGG
>CAZZVH010000240.1:0-6060 GCA_964657365.1 uncultured Burkholderiaceae bacterium | reverse complement strand
GGAGACGAACGCCAGCCTGTCGCGCCTGATGATCGGCGCCGAGCCGCCGCAGCTGAAACACGTCCAGGCCCAGCTCGGCGCGGTCGTCCTCGACGTGCGCGGCCTGACGCTGGCGAAAGACGACGACTTCGGCGTCGACCTCGACGATGTCCGCTTCGAGGTGCGCGCCGGCGAGATTCTTGGCATCGCCGGCGTCTCGGGCAACGGGCAGCAAGAGCTGATGGCGGCGCTCTCGGGTGAAGACCCGCGCTCGCCCCGCGGCGCCCTGCACCTCTTCGGCAAGGACATCTCGCAGCAGTCGCCGCGCCGGCGTCGCAAGGAAGGCCTGCATTTCGTGCCGGAGGAGCGCCTCGGCCGCGGCGCGGTGCCGACCTTGTCGCTCGCCGCCAACACGCTGCTGACGCGCACCGGCGCCGTCACCGCGGGTGGCTGGCTTCGCACCGGCGCCGTCACGACGCTTGCCAGGGAGATCATCCGCCGCTTCAACGTGAAGGCCGGCGGGCCGGAGTCGGCCGCCAAGAGCCTGTCGGGCGGCAACCTGCAGAAATTCATCGTCGGCCGCGAGATCGACGCGAACCCCAAGCTGCTGATCGTCTCGCAGCCCACCTGGGGCGTCGACGTGGGTGCCGCGGCACAGATCCGGGCCGAGCTGCTCTGCCTTCGCGACAAGCACTGCGCGCTGCTCGTCGTCAGCGAAGAGCTCGACGAGCTGTTCGAAATCTGCGACCGCCTGGTCGTGATCGCGCAGGGCCGTGTCTCGCCGAGCGTACCGACGGCGCAGGCCACCATCCCGATGATCGGTGAATGGATGTCGGGCCTGTGGCCGCGCGGCGGCACCGCGGAGGGCGTGCATGCTGCAGCTTGAGACGCGCCCGCAGCCGTCGAAGGCGATGTCCCTGGCCTCGCCGGTGATCGCGCTCGCGATCACCGTGCTGATCGGCATCGTGCTGTTCTGGCTGCTCGGCAAGGATCCGGTCAGCGGCCTGCAGATGTTCTTCTACGAGCCGCTCAAGAACGTGTACGGGCTGGCCGAGCTCTCGGTGAAGGCGACGCCGCTGATCCTGATCGCGCTCGGCCTGGCGGTCTGCTACCGCTCGAACGTCTGGAACATCGGCGCCGAGGGCCAGTACATCTTCGGCGCGCTCGGCGGCGGCTGGATCGCCATGCAGGCCGGCCCCGAGACGGCGTGGATGGGCCATTTCTACATCGCCCCGATCCTGATCGGCGGCATGCTGGCCGGCATGTTCTGGGCCGGCGTCGTCGCCTTCCTGCGCGACCGCTTCGGTGCCAACGAGATCCTCGTCAGCCTGATGCTGGTGTACGTCGCCGACCTGCTGCTGGGCTGGCTCGTCAACGGCCCCTGGCAAGACCCGAACGGCCACAACTTTCCACAGACCATCAACTTCCTGGCGCAGACCAAGCTGCCGCGCCTCATACCCGGCATGCGCGCGCACATCGGACTGCTCATCGCGCTGGTGGCGGTGGGGTTCTTCTGGGTCTTCCTGTTCCGCACCTACCGGGGCTTCGCGCTGCAGGTCGGCGGCCTGGCGCCGGCAGCAGCGCGTTATGCCGGGTTTTCTGCACGCAGCGCGTTGTGGGTGGCGCTCCTGATGTCCGGCGGGATGGCGGGCCTGGCGGGCGCCCTCGAAGCGACGGGCCCGCTCGGCCAGCTCACGCCGTACGTGACCTCGGGCTACGGCTTCGCGGCGATCATCGTCGCCTACGTCGGGCGGCTGCACCCGGTGGGCATCGTCTTCTCGGGCTTCCTGATGAGCCTGTTCTACATCGGCGGCGAGCTCGCGCAGTCGCGCCTGGGCTTGCCGAAGGCGCTGACGGGCGTCTTCCAGGGCCTGCTCCTGTTCACGCTGCTGGCCTGCGACACGCTGATCTTCTACCGCCTGCGCTGGCGTCCGGCGCCGGCCAACGTGCCGGCCGTCCGCCCCGCCGCTGTGACCACCGAGGCTGCCTGACATGGACGGCCTCGAACTCCTCATCGCGGCGTCGCTGAACGCGGGCACGGCGCTGGCGATCGCCGGCATCGGCCTCCTGATCAACGAGCGGGCCGGCATCCTCAACCTCGGCGCCGAAGGCATGATGCTGGTCGCCGCGATCGCCGGCTTCGCGACGGCGGTGCACACCGGCAACGCGTGGCTGGCGTTCGCCGCCGGCATGGTCGCCGGCGCGCTGATGGCGGCCTGCTTCGGGCTGCTTGTGATCTGGCTCAACACCAACCAGGTCGCGACCGGGCTCGCGCTCAGCATCTTCGGCGGCGGGTTCTCCGCCTTCGTCGGCATCCCGTACGTCGCCGAGAAACTCGGCGAGCAGTCGCAGTTCCACATCCCGTGGCTCGCCGACCTCCCATTCATTGGCCCGGCCCTGTTCCGTCAGCATCCGATGGTCT
The DNA here is from genome assembly GCA_964657365.1 of uncultured Burkholderiaceae bacterium. Lineage (GTDB taxonomy): Bacteria > Pseudomonadota > Gammaproteobacteria > Burkholderiales > Burkholderiaceae_C > Schlegelella_A. Next base: position 3,659 of record CAZZVH010000240.1, on the reverse strand, counting down.
ACATCGCCATGGCCTTGGTCGCGGTGCTGGCGTGGTTCCTGTACCGCACCCGTGCCGGGCTGGTGCTGCGCGCGATCGGTGAATCTCCCGAATCGGCCCACGCGCTCGGCTACCCGGTGCGTCGCATCCGGCTCTACGCGGTGCTCGCCGGTGGCGCGATGTGCGGCCTGGCCGGCGCCTACATCTCGGTGATCTACACGCCGCTGTGGGTCGAGGGAATGATCGCCGGCAAGGGCTGGATCGCTCTCGCGCTGACGACCTTCGCGACATGGCGGCCGGCCCGCGTGCTGCTCGGCGCCTATCTGTTCGGCGGCGTGACGATGCTGCAATTTTATCTGCAGGGCCGCGGCGTGCATGTGCCGAGCCAGTTCCTCAGTATGCTGCCGTACCTGTCGACCGTCGTCGTGCTGGTGCTCATCTCGCGCAACGCCACGTGGATCCGCGCCAACATGCCCGCTTCCCTCGGCAAGGCCTTCTTCCCCGGCTCGTAGTCGTCCGTGTCCCGCCCACCCCACAGGAGAAAAGAACCCATGACCATGATCACGAAGCATTCGCTGCTCGAACGCACTGCCTGGACGGCGCTCGTCGCTGTCGCGGCCCTGGCCGGCTGCAGCAAGAAGGACGAGACGCCCGCGGCGGCGCTGCCGGCGTCCGAGCCCGTCGCAGCGGCATCGGCGGCAACGGCCGCCTCGGCGCCGCTGAAGGTTGCCTTCGCCTATCTCGGGCCGGCCGGCGACCACGGCTGGACATTTGCGCACGACCAGGCGGTCAAGTCGATCCAGAAGGAATACGGCGACAAGATCGTCACGAGCTTCGTCGAGAACGTGCCCGAGTCGGCCGATGCCGAGCGCGTCTTCCGCGACATGGCGACGCAAGGCAACGCGCTGATCTTCGGAACCAGCTTCGGCTACATGGAGCCGATGCTGAAGGTGGCGGCCGACTTCCCGGCCGTGAAGTTCGAGCACGCGACCGGATTCAAGCAGTCCGACAATCTGCGCAGCTACGACAGCCGCAGCTACCAGACGGCCTACCTCGTCGGCATCATCGCCGGCAAGATGAGCAAGACCAACACGATCGGCGTGGTGGGCTCGATTCCCGTGCCGGAGGTGATCCGCAACATCGACGCCTACACCCTCGGCGCGCTCAGCGTGAACCCGAAGATCAAGACCAAGGTCGTCTGGGTCAACAGCTGGTTCGATCCGCCGAAGGAAACCGAAGCAGCGCAGTCGCTGATCAACGGCGGCGCCGACGTTCTCCTGCAGAACACCGACTCGACGGCGGTGTTGCAGACGGCCGAAAAGAACAAGAAGTTCGCCTTCGGCTGGGACAGCGACATGTCGAAGTTCGCACCGAACGCCCACCTTGCCTCGGCGATCATCAACTGGGCGCCGTACTACTCGAAGGTGGTCAAGGAAACGCTGGACGGAACCTGGAAGGGCAATACCTCCACCTGGTGGGGCGTGAAGGAAGGCGCCAACGACGTGGTCGCGATCAGCGACCAGGTGCCTGCCGATGTCAAGGATCTCGTGGCCAAAACCAAAGCCGGCATCGCCGACGGCTCTTACCAGATCTTCAAGGGCCCGCTCTTGGACAACGCCGGCAAGGAAGTGCTCGCAAAGGACGCGGTGGGCGACGACAAGATGCTGGGCAGTCTGAACTTCTACGTCAAGGGCGTCGAAGGCAAGGTGCCGGGCGGCGACAAGAAGTAGTTTCCGGCCGGTTGCAGCACCAGAGGCACATTGTGTGTGCCTCTTTCTCTGACAGTGAGCGACGCCGCGCCGCCGACCGGAGCTCGGCCGCGTATCGTCGCTACCTGCGCGCCGAGGGCATCGCCTACGGCGTCTGCTGACCGACCCGACATGACCGACCCCGCCGCCACCTTCGATGCCATCCCGCGCAGCCGGCTGCCCGCGTTGCTGCGCACCATGCCCAAGGCGGAGCTGCACCTGCACATCGAGGGCACGCTGGAGCCGGAGCTGATCTTCGCGCTGGCGAAGAAGAACGGGGTCGCGCTGGCCTATCCGGATGTCGAGGCGCTGCGCGCGGCGTATGCCTTCACCGACCTGCAGAGCTTTCTCGACATCTACTACGCCGGCGCCAGCGTGCTGCTGCACGCGAGCGATTTCGAGGCGATGGCGACGGCCTACTTCGAACGCGCGGCCGCCGACCACGTCGTCCATGCCGAGATCTTCTTCGACCCGCAGACGCACACCGCGCGCGGCGTGCCGATGGGCACGGTGGTCGAGGGGCTCGCCCGCGCCTGCGACCGGGCCCGCACCGAACTCGGCGTCAGCGCATCGCTCATCCTCTGCTTCCTGCGCCACCTCAGCGAAGACGACGCGCTCGAGACGCTGCGCGACGCGCTGCCGTACCGCGACAAGATCATCGGCGTCGGCCTCGACAGCAGCGAGAAGGGGCATCCGCCCGAGAAGTTCGCACGCGTCTTCGCCGAGGCAGGCGGGCTCGGCCTGCATCGCGTCGCCCATGCCGGCGAGGAAGGTCCTCCGGCCTACATCGTGAGTGCGCTCGACGTGCTGCACGCCGAACGCATCGACCACGGCGTGCGCTGCGTCGAGAGCCCGGCGCTGGTCAAGCGGCTGGCCGCCGACGGCATCGCGCTGACGGTGTGCCCGCTCTCGAACCTGAAGCTGCGCGTCTTCGACCGGCTGGCAGACCACAACCTCGCCGATCTATTGCACGAAGGCATCCGCGCGACCATCAATTCCGACGATCCGGCCTACTTCGGCGGCTACGTCAACGACAACTTCATCGCCACCTTCGAGGCGCTGCCGCAGCTCGGCGCGGCCGAGGCCTATGCGCTCGCGAAGAACAGCTTCGAGGCGAGCTTCGTCGATGCGGCGACCAAGGCGCGCTGGGTCGACGCGCTCGACGCGGCCTTCGTCCGGGCGGCGGCATGAGCGGCGGCATCAGCGGCAGCCCGCAGCGGCACGTGAACGGGCGATGAACGACGCTCTCGACGCAGCGGGTGCCCTGGCGACGGCCGGACTCGTCGCGGGCACGATCGACTCCGGCAAGGGCAGTGGAGCCCGCGGGGGGCACGACGCTCCTGGAGGTGGCGGTGCACGCGGCAGCCCGACCCACGGCGCCTGCCTCAACTGCGGCGCAGCGCTGCGTGGCGCGTATTGCGAGGCGTGCGGCCAGGCGGCGCACGTGCATCGTTCACTCCTCCATCTGGTCGAGGAGCTGCTGCACGGCGTGTTCCATTTCGACGCGAAGGGCTGGCGCACGCTGCCGCTGCTGGTCGTGCGGCCCGGCGTGCTGACTCGCCGCTACATCGACGGACAGCGCGTTCGCTACGTCTCGCCGCTGGCGCTGTTCCTCTTCACCATCTTCCTGATGTTCTTCGCGGCCTCGCTCGGCAAGTCGCCGCCGATCGGCCTCGATGCCAGCAATGGAGCCAAGGCCGAGCTGCTGGTCGATCTCGCCGAGGCCAGGACCGAGGTGGCCGAGGCCGAACGAAAGCTCGCGGATGCACGACGCACCGGCGGCGATGTCGCCGACAAGACGGAAGACCTGGTCGACGCCAGGCGTGAGCTGGCGATGGCGGAGCTGGCCTTGAAGACCGTCGGCACGGCGGCGAGTGCCGTCGCCATCGCGCCGCGCGCGCCGGCCATGGCCGCGGCTTCCTCGGCGGCGTC